>CAXYKQ010000250.1:0-4625 GCA_964277835.1 uncultured Edaphocola sp.
AAAAATACTTATTAGGATAAATCAACTATAACAATTTCTTGATTTACTGGGGCTCAAAGCGATAGGTAGAAAAATGCTGGGCGGGAACGCTGTAAAGAAAAACCGGCGATTCAAGTTTACCGGGCCAATTTATACTAAAATCCGCTGTTGGCTAAAGCACTGAAATCCACCGGCGGCGCCTCTTCATTCCGTTCCAGGATAAAATTATTCCGGCCTTCACCGACGAGCAGGTTGATAAATTTTTGCTGGACCATTTCCAACATAGCCAGGAAGGTGAAAATAGCCTGGTAACGGTCCTGCATTTTTTCAAAAAGCTCTTCGAAACTGGATTTTTTCTTTTCTTTCAAATATTCACTCAGGAACGTGCGCTGGCTGTCCATAGAGTAATTGTACTTCACCACCACGTGCTGGGGTTTATGCTGGCGTTCCTGGAATTTTTTCATGACCCTTTCGAAGGTATTGACCAGCTTATACATAGTAACCGTCTGGATCTCTGTTCCTTCGGCATACTGGTGGCCCAGGGCGTCCAGCTCGGCCTTCACATTGCCCCTTTTCTGCATGGTCAGTCGCTCTGCCTCGAGGAGTGCCATTTGATCGGCCGCTTCTTTAAACCTTTTATATTCCAAGAGTTTATCCACCAGTTCCTGGCGCGGATCGATTTCGTTGCCCGCGGCATCCAATTCTCTGCGGGGCAATAACATCTTTGCTTTAATGCGCATCAAGGTAGAGATAAACAGGATAAACTCGCTGGCCATTTCTATGTTCAGCACCTCCAGCTTGTGGATGTAGGCTAAAAACTCCCGGGTGAGCTCGTTGATCGGGATATTGTAAATATCCAGTTCATCGCGTTCTATAAAGAACAACAAGAGGTCAAAGGGCCCTTCGAATTGGGGTAATTTTATGAAATAAGCTTCCGACATTGATCCAAAACTACATTATTTTCCTTTATTTCTTTTTGGGCATTTCCAGGGGAATATTATCGGTCGTTCTCAGCTCATCAAAACCGCCCAACACATTTCTTACGTTATGAAAGCCTTCTTTTTTCATAATAGAGCAAGCTACGACGCTCCGGTACCCGCCGCCACAATACACGTATATATTGCTGTCTTCGTCTAACTGGGCAATCTGCAAGGGATCTATGATCTGTGTTAAAGGAAAATTTTCGGCATTCTTCACGTGACCGCGATCAAACTCTTCCACGCTGCGCACATCTACCAACATCAATTTCGAATCAAAGGGCAGGTCCAGGGCCAACTCTTCTGCCGTCACCTCAATGAGCATATCGATCCGCTTTCCGGCAGCCTGCCAGGCCGGGAAACCGCCTTCAAGATGTCCTTTAACTTGTTTATAGCCCAATGTCTCCAGGGCTTCGTACGTATCAGCAAGATCTTCCTCTGCCGCAACGATCAGCAAAGGCGTATCTGTCGGTACCAGCGCCGTGATCCATTCCACGAAATGCTTGCCTAAACCCAGGCTTATCGACCCCGGGACGAATCCTTCTGTAAAATCGGGGGTTTGACGGGTGTCAATGATTAAAGCCTGATCTTTTAATTGTTCAAACTGAGCTATATCTAATGCATTCATAATGCCTGCGGGTATTTTTAGAAAATGAGTGTTTTAAAGCGGCAAAGTTAGGCCTTTATGGATGGATTCGAAGCATACAAATGGCACAAAGGGAACTACGCGGGCCTTTTTACAGCCAATGTTCAAATAAAACCTATTTTTGCGCCATTAAAATAACCTGACATGATTGGAAGCCTGGTAGATTTTATCCTACACATCGACAAACATCTTATCGACCTCGTCGCTCAATACCATTATTGGATCTACCTGATCCTGTTCCTGATCATTTTTGTAGAGACGGGCTTAGTGGTCATGCCTTTTCTTCCCGGTGACTCTTTACTGTTTGCGGTAGGGATGTTGGCGGCCCAGGATGCAGCCTTAGATATTACGACCAGCATCGGCATCATGCTCCTGGCTGCAGTGCTCGGAGATGCCTGTAATTATATGATCGGTAAGTTCGCCGGCGATAAATTTGTGCGGATGCGCCTGTTTGGCAAGCAACTGGTGAAGCCGGAGTATATAGACAAAACCCATGCTTTTTATGCGAAACACGGGCCACAGACAATTATTATTGCCCGTTTTGTACCAATAGTGAGAACTTTTGCCCCTTTCGTAGCCGGTATAGGCCACATGAGATACCGCACTTTCCTGACCTACAACGTGATCGGCGGTTTCATCTGGGTGGTAGGCCTGACGCTTGCCGGTTATTTCCTGGGCGGTTTTGACGTGATCAAGAATAATTTCGAAAAAGTGGTGCTGGGCATTATAGCGATCTCCGTAATCCCGATTATTGTGGGTCTTTTTAAGAATAAGAAGGCAGCAACAACGGAACCGGCTAAGGATGTTTCCAATTAGGCGCCGCAGGTTTGATCCTATAAATTGCCTGTTTATAAACATGTGAGCGCATTTTCACAAAATTTATAGTAGCAATAAAGCAACATTTGAGTGAAAATTGTTATTTTTATAGCATAGAATATATAAAACAATAAAAAATCAAAAATGAAAAAATTAATTTTAGCTCTGGCAGCGGTAGGCATGTTGAGCACTGCAGCTCTGGCTCAAGATAAAAAAGAAGCGGATGCAAAGGTTGAATTATTGAAAAAAGCAAGGACAGAGCTTGTTGATCAATTAAAAACGATGGGTTTGGAAGAAGCCAAAGTAAACCAATTCGCCGACTGTTATGTTGCTGACCTGGATAAAAATCTTTCTTATGCAGAAGTGAAAGAATTAGACGGTCTTGCTGAAGGTACAGAACCTTCTGAGGCGTTAAAAGGTAAATTAATGAGTCTTGGCCAGGAGTGTGCTAAGATCATCCAACCTTAAGATCGTTTTAAATTAAAAAAGCCGGAACAGGAATTTGTTCCGGCTTTTTTGTGTCCTTATTACAATGAAAGTATATCCTGTTAGCGTACAGCTCTTACACTTTATAAGAAGATAAGGTTATTTTACTGCAATATATTGGTTCATTAAAGCTTCGATTGCTTTTTGACGGGCAGCACCATCCAGGTTTTTCTTCTCGATCTCATCTAATGCTTCATACATCAGTTTACCGTCTACATCTTTAGTCAGGGTTAAAGTAGCCGCTTTTGCCATTTTATTATCCCACACCGCCACGACATCTTTCCAAAAGGCCGCTTTTTCGGCAGTCCAGAATTTTTTAGCCGCATCGCATTTACTATCGGCAACTTTTACATAGTGGTTATACCCTTTTTCATAAGCCAATACTTCATCTTTACCACCTTTACGGATAATCTTGCGGTTATCCTGCTCATGCATATAGCCGTTGCTTTTAATAGTCAGTCGGTTGGTGCGCTCCATTACATTATAATCATCACGTTTAGTATATTCTCTGCGCGGCAAAGGCGCATCGGTTGTGTTTAACCAATAAAGCGAATTATTGTTTTCGATCCAGCGGGAAGTCCCCTGGTAACGCGGAGCATCATCTACTTCCCAAACGGTTTGCGTCCAGGTACCTTTTACCTGCTCCGGTTTGGCTGCCGGTACTTTTTTCCAGGTTTGATCTCCGTCGTAGGTCCACAAGTTGGCATTTTCATAAGTCCAATCTTCTCTCCAGTGCTTGATCACATGACCACCGGCAACTAGGATATGTTGGATCACTACTTTTTTATAGGTCTTTTCGATCGGCATGGAAAGTTCTACCACCGCTTTGTCATTCAACTTTCCCGCTTTATATTCATTTTGAGTATCGTTGGTAAAGGTTTCTGCATAGTTAAAGGTCACTTCAAAGCAGCCGCAAAGGTCGTCAATGGCTTTAAGGTCTGTTTTGGTTTGCGCAAACGAAGTAGCTGCAACAGCTGAAAGTAAGCCGGTAACAATCAAATTTTTCATTTTCCAGTTTGAAATTTATGTGTGTTAATGTTTGAAATTATTTTAATAGCTCATATTTGAGTTCAGGTTTCCCCCTGGTACCCCCATCTTCCCTGGTAAAGCTCAGGAATTTAAGTTTATAATAATTGCCCTGAGGGTCTCTGATAATGTAAAAACGTTTCTTATCTACTCCTACATTCGTCACCCCGGGAGCCGCGGTTTCCCGCCATTTGGCTCCTATGGCCCAGCGGTAGCTATCCAACGTTTCCCCTTCGGCTTCCGCTAGTGTATAAGTTTCAAAAGCCTGGGTTGCCGCCGCTTCATCATCAAATTTTTTCTCTAAAGTAGTCACTCCCGACAGGTAGTTTACCGCTACCATATCAGAGAAAATGTAAGCCGACATAACGCCCATATTCGGTGTTTCGTAAATCGAAGCGCCCCATACGATATCCCAGGAGAACTTAGCCGGCTCTGCTGTGGTCAGCAATCCATTATCAAACGAGACATACTTAAAGTGGTAGGCATCGTCTTTTTCGATGGTTGCGGTTTGGTAACTTGCCTCATCTATTTTAGCCCATCTCACTTCGTAAGCACCGTTTGTATTAAGCCGGAACTGGACTTTAACCAGGTCTCTGCGCGGCGTACCGCCACCCGTGCCACGACCGATCACCACTACTTTGCTTAATGTGGCGGTTATTTCCGGGATTACGGTTTTGCTCAGGTCTCCTCCCAGG
>CAXYKQ010000251.1:0-4470 GCA_964277835.1 uncultured Edaphocola sp.
TGTTGTTGCCTTTAAAGATGGTAGGTTGGATATAGTAGCCACTTTCCAGGTCACCGCCCAGGTGATTGACCTCACCACCGGTGATCACTTCCGCGCCCTCTTCTTTCCCTAATTTGAGGTAAGAGGCAATTTTTTCCTGCTGGATTTTAGAAGCCTGTGCGCCCATCATCACTGTTTTATCCAGCGGGTTGCCCACTTTAATCGCTTCCGTTCTTTCCCTGACCTTTTCAATAAAGCGATCTGCAATAGATTCGTGTACCAGGATACGGGAAGGACAGGTACAAATTTCTCCCTGGTTCAATGCAAATAACACCGCCCCTTCGATCGCCTTATCGAGGAAAGCATCATCTTCATCAAAAATAGACGGGAAGAATAGGTTAGGCGATTTGCCCCCCAGCTCAAGCGTTACAGGAATAATGTTTTCTGTTGCATATTGCATGACCAGGCGGCCTGTAGCGGTCGAACCGGTAAAGGCGGCTTTGTTCACTTTTGGATGCGTCACCAGTGTTTTGCCAAGTTCTGCTCCAAAACCATTCACGATATTGATCACACCTGCAGGGATGAGGTCCTCGATGAGCTCCATTAATACCAGGATGGAAACCGGCGTGCTTTCAGCCGGTTTTAGCACAACGGTACAGCCCGCCGCCAATGCCGGCGCCAGTTTCCAGACCGCCATTAAAATAGGAAAATTCCAGGGAATGATCTGCGCCACGACGCCGACGGGCTCATGTACGATCAGGGAAACTGTGTATTCATCCAGTTCATTCATCGACCCTTCCTCTGCACGGATCACACTTGCAAAATAACGGAAGTGATCAATTGCTAAAGGAATATCTGCAGCTAAGGTTTCTCTTACGGCCTTACCGTTGTCAACCGTTTCTACGGCGGCCAGCAACTCGAGGTTGGCCTCTAAACGGTCAGCAATTTTATTTAAAATAATACTACGCTCGGTAGCAGAAGTCTTAGACCAGGTTTTAAAGGCTGCCGCTGCGGCATCAACCGCCAGTGCTATATCTTCTTTTGTAGAATGCGCTGCTTTGGTAAACGGTTTACCGTCTATCGGCGAGATGTTGTCAAAATACTTTCCCTGTACAGGTGCGGTCCATTTACCATTAATAAAATTATCATAATGGTCTTTAAATTCCGGTCTGGCAATTACTGTGCTCATAATTTCATTATTTAGTTGAACTAAATTATTTTTTACAACATGAAAAGTATAGCAAAATCGTATTTGTCTATAGTAAAATCATCTTCTATCTGTAATGTTAAAATCAATTTTACGCTGCATTACCGGCCCTAAAAAAATGTATATTTGAGATAAAGCCTGTATAAAATAGCTTCATGATCATGAACCAGCTGGAATCCCGTTTCTTAATGAATACATTACCATTTGACTTGAAAGCAAAGGCAAATGGCACGGTAGAGCACAAAACTACCTTTAGCATGGAGGCCTGCGAATTTTCCGTATTTGAAACGCATCGCGCGGAAAAGGATATTCGCCTGAAGTTTGATAACCTCACATTTACAGCAATGTTGCGGGGTAAAAAATCAATGAAGCTGGATAATAAGACGAATTATTTTGACTACCTGCCGGGAGAAAGTGTTTTGGTAGCTCCCGGAGAAACCATGGTCATTGACTTCCCGGAGGCAGATGAACAACCCTCGCAATGTATCACACTAAGCCTGAGTGCGGACTATGTGGAAGAAACGCTGCAATTCCTGAATCTCACGCAACAAAAAATTGCTGAGGATAACTGGAGCCTGCAACCCGAGCAATTTTACCTGTTTAACAACGCACCCTTGGTAGCCGCCACCCAGAACATCATGCGTATCGCTATGGAAGACAATAAACAGAAAGACCTCATGGTCGATTTTGCATTGAAAGAACTATTGGTACGCCTGATGCAAACGCAGGGCCGACAATTGGTACAAAGCAGTTCATTTTTAAAAAAGCCGGATTCCAGGTTGGCTTTCGCGATAAATTACATCAGGCAAAACCTGCACCGGAAATTATCGCTGGAGCAAATTGCCAAAATGGCTTATTTAAGCAAATCCAATTTTTTTAAATTATTCAAGCAGGAGCTTGGCTTGTCTCCCAACGAATTTATAACCCGGGAACGCATCGGGCAAGCCAAACAATTATTGAAACTGCAAAAAAGCGTCAAAGAAGTAGCTTACCAGACCGGCTTTGCAGACGCAAATTATTTTATTAAAACGTTTAAAGCCATGGTAGGGCTTACTCCCAAAACCTACCAGATGCAGGTTGTTGTATAAGCAAGGCAAGCTTAACGCATCAATGTAAGGTCACCTTTGAGCTGCACACTGCTGCCGGAGTACCTGTCTTTATACTCCAGGTAGTACATATAAGTTCCTGTCTCAGCCGGACGGTTTTTAAAGTATCCGTCCCAACCCTGCCCCGGGCGTATGCCGGTAAACACGAGTTGACCAAATCGGTTATAAACCCGGAAGTTAAAAGTCTGCATATTACAGCCTTCCGCTACCACCGGCGCCAGCACGTCATTGATACCATCGCCATTCGGGGTAAATGCATCCGGTATTTTCACCGAACAATTACAATCGATCACGTCAACGGTAACATCGTCCGTAAAGCTGCCGCAGCGGTTTACCGCGGTTACGATATACCGCCCGCTGGCTGTTGGTGTGAGCAAGGGTCCGGTTGTACCGTCACTCCAGGAAAAGACACTTTCCAGGTTGGAAATTGCCTTGATCGCAATAGGCATACTGTTACAGATCAGTGTGTCCTTTTGTAAAATTGTCACGTAGGAGCTGATTGATTCAACATGGATCGTATCGCTTGCGGTACAACCCTGCTGACTGATCTCCAGAGTATAAGTTCCGGGTTCGGTTACGGTCAACGTGGAAGTGGTCGCCCCGGTATTCCATAAATAGCTGTCGGCATTACCCCCGACAGGCCCGATAACGATACTTTTGCCCATACATAGCGTCGTATCTTCGGGTAGACTAACTTCAGGCCTTAAAAATTTTACCCGGAAGGTATCGAAAATGACCTCACAACCAAAAGTACTTTTTACCCAATAAGTTCCGGATTGGGTTACGGTAATACCAGCAGTAGTCGCACCGGTACTCCATTCATATTGGCTGGCATTCGTATTGGTATTATGGATCTGGTAACTGTTTTGATTGCAGAGTACGGTATCGGAGGCGGTATGGAACAAACTGTCGGAAGGCGGATTGATTACCACATCAGTCCCAAGGCTGTAATAAATAGCATAAGGATTCGCGGGAGGCGCGAAGGGTAAGGCCGACTGAGTATAAATAACCTGTGCTGCAGGCTGGCTGGCATTATCCAGGCTGGAAAGATGGGGAGTAATGCCATTATTGTTATACACATGATGAATAACGTATACCTTATCGCCGACCGGAGCAGTTCTTGAATAAAATATATTGCTGAATACTCCAGGCGACGGTATCACTTCAGTCATTGAATTTTTTACAGCGGTCAGGTTGGGTAAGAGGTTTAAATCAACCTGGTAAAGGTTACCCAACATCCCGTTCCCAAAATAAAACTTCGTCTTGTCTTTACTGATTCCCGGCGCTGAATTATAATGCTGCCCCCCGTTCAGCGCGGTGGAAATGGTATCTAAATTGCTAAGGGTACCGTTCACTCCATCGAACTCCATAGTAAAGAGGTGCGTGTTGGATACACCAACAACGGTAGACCTGTTTTTAGTCAGGAAGAGCTCCTTCATGCCATAAATGGGCATAGGTAAAGTATTAATCACCGGCGTGTTATGAAAGCCGGCAGCATCTATCTTAAAAGTATAGTATTGATCGCTATACCCGTTTTTAGGAGCTACCAGCCAGTAGGTACTGCAATCAGCGCCTCCGATGACAGAGAGATTCTCGCTGACATCGCTCATGATCTCGATATTTTTTTGCCCCGGCACTACATCTCCCAAGCCACTGTTCAGCCCCATATCCACCACGTGGTAATAAAGCTTTTTTACCGACTCTTCGTAGGGGTCGCCACTGACCACAAAATACCGCTGGCTATTACCGGGATGCTTAATGATATAGACGCTTTTATAACCAGAACCATAAGGATCAGGTTGTGGCGGCAAAATAGGCCCGTTGCCCAGTAAACCGGTGGCATTGGGCATTTCAACCCCGTTTTTATCCCATATTTTAAAGCCGGTAGTATAGAACAGCAAATTTCCGCTCGCATCACTTACGCTGGAACATCCCTCCATCACGTTAACCTGGCTGGTACCTAAGGTAAGGGGCGTTTGCCCGAAATTGAGCGACAGGTTTCTGCCGTAATGCCAGTTCATATTTTCACCCTGTGCCTTGGCTTGTAAAGCAGGAAAGCAAAAGTTGAGTAAAAGCAATAGCAACAAGTTTATGCGCATGGTAAGGGATTGGTTGTTAAGCTATAAGGTTCAGCATATAAGACAGCTTATAAAGTGTTTACGTTGGCTCAATCCGCAT
>CAXYKQ010000252.1:0-7241 GCA_964277835.1 uncultured Edaphocola sp.
ATTTTGATTGGGAGAATACAGGCTCTTTTTTGTAAGCAGTTTTTAAGAACATCGGCACTAAACTGGTCATCCAGCCATGGCAATGTATAATATCCGGAGGCCATCCGAATTTTTTTACGATCTCAAGCGAGCTTTTAGCAAAAAAGATCATACGCTCTGTGTTGTCTGTATAAAACTTTTCCTCGGCATCCCTGTAAACGAATTTACGTTTAAAGAAATCTTCATTATCCATGAAGTATACCTGTAAACGGGCATTAGGCAGCGAAGCTACCTTGATCAGCAGCGGATGATCTTCTTTATCTACCACGACATTGATCCCGGAGAGGCGCACGACCTCATGCAGGCGGTGACGACGCTCGTTAATGGTTCCGAACCTGGGCATAATAACCCGGATCTCCATACCGGAGTCAAAGGTCTTAACGGATAATTTGTTTAGTAATTCTGCAAAATCAGAGGATTCTAAATAAGGCGCAAGTTCACTTGTGATGATTAAAACTCTTTTCTTAGACATTCAAACACAGTTTATTTTTACAATTTTAAATCGCAACATATAGTTATCCGAAAAGGGTAATCTTCAAACCATAAAACGGGAAACCCGTTCCTGCTGTTGCAAATTTTTTAAACTTCGCCCTTTGCAGAACAAAATTTAATTGTTTTAATTTGCAAAGATACGAAATTTATGTGAATTTTCTCGCATATCTGCGTACCTTGCACGGATTTTACTTTTTTAAAAAATGGTTTTTATAAAGAAAGATAGGCTTTTTTATAATATCTATTTGTAATTCAAATGATTATACCTTTCTACGATGAAAATAATAAAGTCTAAACCGGAACTGCAAAAGGCTATAAACTTATTGCGCGACGAAGCTAAGACGATCGGCTTTGTACCTACTATGGGCGCTTTGCACCAGGGACACCTCAGCCTGGTTCAGGCAGCTCAAAAAAATGGCCAGGCGGTTGTCTGCAGTATCTTTGTCAATCCTACCCAGTTTAACGATAAGAAAGACTTCGAGAAATATCCCGTAACCCTGGAAGCAGATATCGAAAAGCTGTCTGATGTGAACTGTGATATTTTGTTTTTGCCCGAGCTGAACGAGATGTACCCGGAAGGCACCGATAAATTAGAAGCTTATGATTTGGGTTATATAGAAACGGTACTGGACGGAGCTGCACGTCCCGGTCATTTCCAGGGGGTAGCACAGGTGGTAAACCGCCTGTTTGATGCCGTACAGCCGGACGATGTGTATATGGGCCAGAAAGATTACCAGCAATGCCTGGTGATCGAGCGCCTGATGAGTTTAAGAAAAGATACATTCCACCTGCATTTTGCACCTACGCAAAGAGAGCCCGACGGGCTCGCGATGAGTTCGAGGAACCGCAGGCTGACTGATCATCAAAGAGCGCTGGCTGCTTTACTTTACCAGTGCCTGGTTTCCATTGAGGCCCAACAGGAGCGGAAATCTTTTGCTGTAGTTCAAAAAGAATGTATCGACCTGCTGGAGCATAAAGGGTTTAAGCCAGACTATGTAGCCTTAGCCGATGCTGCAACACTGGAGCCCCTTACCGATTATGATCCTTCCAAAAAAATGATCGCGCTGATCGCCGCCTTTATCGGTGAGGTCAGGTTGATTGATAATTTACTTCTAAACCATTAATAACAATGATGAACGGGAAAAAAACGGCTTTAATCACCGGTAGTACCAGCGGTATCGGTTTGGCCATCGCAAAACGTTATGCTGCCAAAGGCTATAACCTGGTTTTCAATGGGCTGGAGTCTGACGGGGCAGCGATCGCCCGATCCGTCGCGGATGAATTCCAGGTAGACCATTTGTTCTTCCCGGCCAATATGGCCGATCCGGCGCAGATCGCAGCTATGGCGGCAGATAGCCTGGAGCGTTTCGGATCAGTGGATATCCTGGTTAATAACGCTGGTATACAATATGTGTCGCCGGTTGACAGCTTTCCGGAAGCCAAGTGGGATGCTATTATAGATATCAACCTGAACGCTGCTTTTCACATGACAAAAGCGCTATGGCCTAAAATGGCGGAAAACAAATTCGGCCGTATTGTGAATATGGCTTCGGCACATGGATTGATCGCTTCACCGTTTAAAAGTGCTTATGTCTCTGCTAAGTTCGGTATCGTCGGTTTCACCAAAACCCTTGCACTGGAAGGCGGGCCTGTAGGCATTACCGCCAATGCAGTATGCCCGGGTTACGTGTTCACGCCGATCGTGGAAAACCAGATACCGGACCAGATGAAAACCCATAATATGACCCGTGAAGAGGTGATTGAAAAGGTGTTTTTGAAAGAGCATGCCGTTAAAGAATTTATTACTGTAGATGCTATTGCAGAAGCAGTGCTCTTCCTGACCGATAGCGCTGCCGCATCAGTAACTACCGGTATAGCCTTACCCGTAGATGCGGGTTGGACGGCGCATTAATAAACGTTATTTTTTATAGTACAAGAGCTGCATGTCCCGGAAAACATGCAGCTTTCCTGTATATTACAGGGCGTATAGTCTAAGCGCATTAATACAAGCGGAAGTATTCGGCCGGTAAATACCTATATGAAGCTCTTTCCCGGTGGTAATGGGTCGGTTTTTAAGCCGGCCGAGGTAATGCCCGTTATAGAAAATATCATAAATTCCGTCCATGCTCCTGATGCTGATTTTTGCTTTGTCGCTTCTTATTTTCTTTGAAACAAAAAATGTTGTCCCCTTCCATCGCTTTGACTGCTTTTGATGATAATTGCTACTATAAATTTGGCCTTCTTCAGTTAGAGACAGGTTAAGCCCGCTGGTATGGGATGTGTCGGTCGCGATGCAAAAACTCACACTTACTTTCTTCTTTGGCGAAGTTTGCCGGATATCGTAGCTGATCTCATATTCAAAATTCTGTGTAAAGTCAAAGCTACTTTTCCAACCAATGGTATTAGCTGAAAGACCAATGTCATTATTTAATTGCAAAACCAGGCCGGTACCGGGCTTGAAAAAAACCAATTGCTTATTAACCGAATCTTTTTCTTTGTCCTGCGACCACCTGTTCCTGTTATCCTGAAAGGTTTCATCGAAAATCAACTTTGCTGTAGTATAATTGTACTGCAAAGGGTCGTTTATTTTTGGTGTAATGCCTGATATATTTTGAGTTGCTGCGGGTAGCCGGCTAAGTGCCTGGTCTATATCGATTACAGGTTGCTCCTGGCTGTAGGACGAACTAAAGGTAAGCAATAGGAAGTGTAGCGTGATTATAAGGATGTGGAGGTAAATGATCGCAGTTTTTTTCAAGATATAAACGGGTTAATAGTTGAAACAAATTTAATAAATGCTAACGGCTTGTTTGGTCTTATTGAGCCCTTAATTTTTTTATTATAACATTAATGCAATGTATATACAAAGTGTCTTGTCATTGATCAAATCGCAGGAGCGGATGAACAAAATATGTAAAAGGAAAATTTTAGCGTATGATCAATGCGTTTAGTGAGCAGGTAGCGCATCGAAGCACCAAGTCATTTATGTAACATTATCGGATAAAGCCAATAAGGAAAAATGTTTCTTTCCCGAAGAACCGACCTGGAAAATTAAATAATTAAATTCTCCTTGCTTTTCCCCAGTCCGTCAATGTCGATAATTTTGCAGGCCTGTATATCGGGGATTTGATTCATCCAGTGGTGCAAAGGTTGACGGGCCAGCTGCAGGCATTCATCCTGGATCAGCATAAAGTATTGGAATTGCTTTTGCTCGGGGATCAGGAAATAGCCGCCTCTTTCATTTTGATAAATGTAAATATGTGCGTCAGAGAAGCTTAGCTGGTGCTCGTACAGGGGGAAATGTACCAACTCTTCGACCGCAACATTCTCGAAGAGGGTGCCCATGATGCCAAGACCGGAATCGGTTCCGGAAGTGAAGTTGATCGCTACATCATTGGTTAATTTGCGCCGGAAAGCCAGTCCCAGCTGGCATTCCAGGATATAGCAAAGTTGCGTGGCGCCCAGCTTCGTTTGTAAGCCCAACAGCTGACAATCATCAAAATAGAAAGTATCAATGCTTTCCAGTGCCAATAATTGTTGCTTTACCATAATTTATCTTGCTCAAAATACTCCTCAAAATTACTTATTTTAGCTCAATCAATTAACCCCTTAAAAACAAAACCCCAGTTTATGAATCCCGGAATTATAGTGCTCATCGTAATATTATTATTGCTGTTTTCTTTTTTTGTTACCGTAAAGCAGGGCACCGTTGCCGTCGTCACAGTCTTTGGTAAATTTCGCCGCATTCTGCGCCCGGGCCTGAATATGCGTATTCCTTTCATAGAGCAGATCAACCGCCGTATTTCCATCCAGAACCGTTCTATAGAATTAAAATTCCAGGCTATTACCCAGGATCAGGCCAATGTAAATTTTTCGGCCATGCTGTTGTATGCCGTATTCAACCAGGAGGAAGAAACCATTAAAAATGTGGCCTTTAAATTTATGGATGAACGGAGCCTGATGCAGGCGCTGGTGCGGTCTGTAGAAGGTTCGGTACGCTCCTACGTAGCTACCAAAAGACAAAGTGAAATCCTTTCTTTGCGTACGGAGATCATTTTGCACGTTAAGGAGCAATTGGATAAGTCGCTGGAAGAATGGGGATATCACCTGATCGACCTGCAGATCAATGACATTACTTTTGACGAGGTGATCATGCGTTCGATGGCGCAGGTAGTTGCGTCCAACAATTTAAAAGCGGCTGCCGAAAATGAAGGGCAGGCTTTACTGATCACCAAAACAAAAAGTGCAGAAGCGGAAGGTAACGCGATTAAAATACAGGCCGAGGCGGAACGCCAGGCGGCACAGTTAAGAGGGCAGGGTGTTGCTTTATTCCGCGAAGAGGTAGCGCATGGTATGGCCGCAGCAGCTAAGGAAATGGAGCAGGCCAACCTGGACGCTTCCTTTATCCTGTTTTCCATGTGGACCGATGCGATCAAACATTTTGCAGAGAACGGCAAAGGCAATACCATATTCCTGGACGGTAGTAATGACAGTATGCAGCGAACCATGAAGGAGTTAATGGCCGTAGCACAAGGCTCCAGGATCCTCGCCAAAGATGATAGTAATCGCAAGGATCAGGGTAAATGGCCCGATTTGAGTTAGATAATATATTCAATAAATAAGGAGCCGCGATCGCGGCTCCTTATTTATTGAATATTTGTTCCTTTTTATTACGGATTAGTAGACCATAGACTAAAGTCCTTTACCAAAGCACGTTGTGGCAGCTTGAGGTGATCAACGATCAGTTGTGCCAGGTCCTCCGGTTGCAATACTCTTTCCTCGTTGCCATCGGTGAAATGGGCATTCAGGGTCATTTCCGTAGCAATCGTGCTTGGGTTCACCGTGGAGACCCGGATATTTGATTTCCTCAACTCCTGCATTAAGGCCTCAGACAAATTATTAACCGCCGCTTTTGACGCACCGTAAGCGCTCAGGTTCGCATTGCCTTTGAGACCGGCAGTAGAGCCGATATTGATGACATCACCGCTGCTTTGTGCCAGCAGGTGGGGCAGGGTTTCCATAATGGTATAATAGGTTCCGAAAACATTGGTTTTGATCACCTGCTCCCATTCTTTTACAGGCGTATCTTTAAAACTACCTACTTTGAGTATACCTGCGTTATTGATCAGGATATTTACTGCTTGTAATTCCCTTGTGATGCTGTTGATCGCTGCCTGTACCTGTTCATATTCGCTTACATCTGCAGTATGGTAAGCTACTTTAATGCCCGGGTTACTTTGTAATGCCTGCTCTTTTACTACAACAAGATCTGCCTCTGTCCTGGCGATTAAGCCTAAATGAACGCCTTCGGCAGCAAGCGCCAAGGCCATTGATTTTCCCAGCCCTTTCCCGGCGCCTGTGATTAAAGCTGTTTTGCCACGTAATGATTGCATGTTTGTAATTTGATTTTTATCCTTTTGGGTTCTTTGATTCTGGTTATCTTAAACATAAAGAAGACACCAACGTTCGCGCCTTCTCTAATTGATCTATTTTTTAGGAATATGGGCCAGGATGTCCTGTACAAAATCCCAGAATTTTTGAACGGAACTGATGCTTACTCTTTCCTCGGGCGAGTGTGCCCCTTTGATGGTAGGGCCGAAAGAGATCATCTCCATGTTGGGATAATGCGCCCCGATGATACCGCACTCCAGGCCGGCATGACAGGCTTCCACGATCGGTGCCGCACCAAATTTACTGGTGTACAGATCTTTCATTACGGTAAGAATAGAGCTATTCGGGTCTGGTTTCCAGCCGGGATAATCTCCGGAAGTATTCACACTTAACTCTGCCAGCTCGCACACGGCTTCGATTTGTTCAGCCAGCGCCACTTTTGTAGACTCTACAGAAGAGCGCGTCAGGCATAGGATCTGCAAATCGCCCTCTTTCAAGGCTACACGGGCAAGATTGTTGGAAGTTTCTACCAGGCCTTCAATATCCGGGCTCATACGGTATACCCCATTGTGGATGGCCTTAAGCGCGTAAATGATCTTCGCGGAATCTTCCTGGGATAAAGCCTGGGCTGTGGTGTCGGAAGCGGTCAGTTCAATGCTTAGGCCCGGCTCTAATGTCGCAAATTCCTGCAGGATCTCTGCTTTCAGCGTTTCAAAATTAGCCTGGTACGCCTCGAAATTGCCGCAGTAAAAATGGGCTTGCGCTTCTCTCGGGATCGCGTTGCGCAACCCGCCGCCATCAATAGCGATCAGTTGAATATCATCTACATCAAGATATAAAAAACGCCCCAGGATCACGTTGGCATTACCCAGTCCTTTATGGATATCCATACCGGAGTGACCACCTTTCAGGCCTTTGATCACAATTTGCGCGGCTTCGCCGATTCCTGCTTCGAGTTCATAAGTTTGCGTAGCCGTAACATCCACACCACCGGCACATCCGATACTGAAGGCATCGTCTTCTTCGGTATCTAAATTTAATAATATATCGCCATGCAACTGGCCGGGCTGCAAGCCCAGCGCACCAGTCATACCGGTTTCTTCATCAATCGTGAATAGCGCTTCAATCGCCGGGTGCGGGATATCTGTAGCTTCCAGGATGCTCATGATCGTGGCCACGCCGATACCGTTATCAGCGCCGAGGGTAGTGCCTTCAGCTTTTACCCAGTCGCCTTCCACTTTCATGAGGATTCCCTGGGTTTCGAAATCAAAATCAGTCTCATTATTTTTCTGGCAAACCATGTCCAGGTGCGACTGCAGGAT
>CAXYKQ010000253.1:0-10752 GCA_964277835.1 uncultured Edaphocola sp.
GTCACACACGACGCCAAGGGGAATATAATTCTTACTGAATGCAACACAAAGGCTACTCCACTTTTTGATTTTACAGGGGGTATTCCGGGGGTTGAATTTACGTTGGATTTTGATGGCCAGAAAATGCACTCTGATGTGACAACCCTTAGGCAGGCAAAGATCGGCGGCAGAAATACGAAAAAAAACCCGGTTGTAGGACAGCAGAATGTATTAAATCCATATTGCAATGTCTTCCGGCCGAGAGTTGAGCGGCAGACTGCGGGTGATGAGCATGACACGGGTAAAGCCGCACGGACAAACCTGTCTGAAGAACTGAAAGGGATCGGGTTAAAAGGCAATCTAAGTACATGGAGCATTAACGGTGTGTTTGTGAAACCCAACCAGATCATTACTGTTGAAAACCCTGATTTGTTTTTGTTCAAAAAAAGCCGTTTTTTTATAGAAAGCGTTTCTTATAAATTAGATGCAAACGGTGAAAGCTGCTCTATAAATTGTTACCTGCCGGAAGTATATAATCAGGACACACCTAAAAATATTTTTGAATGATCTTTACCACCTATATAAAAAATGTTTTCATAAGAGCGAAACAAAGGTTTATCCAGGTTATGGCCATGGGAGAGCATGATATCCGGGAACCTTTTGAATGCATGCCTTTTGGTATTGATTCAGCTCCGTTGGATGGAATGGTAGCCTTGTATTCCGATACCACAAACAGTGAAGAAAGTGTGATCATCGGCTACATTAATGAAAATCAGGTGGCAAAAATGGGAGAAATCCGGCTATACTCTTTGGATGCGAATGGCAATCAATCCACGTTTGTCCATTTGAAAAACAATGGCACCGTTGAATTTATGGGCAATACGCACAACTTGGTAAGATATACGCCGCTGAATTCAGGATTACAACAATTTGTACAACAAATACAGGAACAATTGACATTGATAGCTACAGGGATAAGTGCAGCGGGGGGATCATATTCGCCTGGTGCTATTAGTATTGATATAGCGCAAGCAAAAATAAACGAACTGAAAACATTATGATTTACAATAGCGCAGGAATTTATATAGAATCCGGGAGTTCTCTTTCGGATAAACTACAGCGAATTGACCAGGTGATTTCCGCTCTGTTAGCTTTGCTGGTTGACAACGCGGCATCTGCCCAATATAAGGAGTACCAGCTCGACGATGGACAGACGAAAATAAGATCTGTGTACAATAGCCCCGCAGATATTCAAACTAGCATTAACGCAATGGAAAAACTGAAACAAATGTATGCTAACCGCCTTAATGGCCGGGTATTCCGGTTAAGAGATGGCAGAAACTTTAATTAATTATGAGCTTTTGGAGTATAATAAGAGGTAAGAAAACAGGAGAAATCCCAACAATGGAGAGTGTTCCACCACCACCTGTGAGAAAGAACGAGCAAGGACCAGCAGCTTACAATTCTATTTGGACACTGTCTTTTGATGGGGAAAAGAATGTAGGTGAAATTGGCCCGATAAAGAACTACGTGGCAGATCACAGCTCGTTGAGCGTTAGGGCATGGCAGTTATACCTGGAATCAGAGATTTGCCAGACCATCATTAAAAGATTTGCTACCTGGGTGGTTGGGCGCGGCCTTAAATTGCAGGCGGAACCAAATGTCGACGTATTAAAAAGTGAAAAAATCAATTTACCATCTGAATTCATTGGAATTACTGAAACAAGATTTAAGGTATTCTCAAATGATCCGATGTCTGATTACTCCGATATGCAGCCGTTACAAAAGAAGTTGTCCGATATTTTCATAAACGCAGTAAACTCTGGCGATGTGCTTGTAATACAGAGGCTCATAGATGGGGTACTTAAAATACAGGTTATTGACGGATGCCATATTTCAACCCCGTTTAATTTAAGTTTGAATTCCGTGGATTTCGTTACAGATTCCGGAAACAGAATAAGGCACGGTGTTGAAATAGATTCCCGCGGAAATCATATTGCTTACCATGTAAAAACGAGCCCTTTCAAATGGGAACGGATTGCCGCGATAGGTAGCAATGGACATCGTATGGCATTCCTGGTTTACGGGTCTAAATTTAGGCTTGATAATGTTCGTGGCATTCCGTTGGTTTCTGCTGTAATGGAAACGGTATCTAAAATGGATCGGTATAAAGAAGCGACATTGGCGAGTGCTGAGGAGACAGCAAAACTAGCATTTGCTATTGAGCATAATGCAATATCAACCGGTGAAAATCCATTTGACAACCAGATGGCAGAAAGTATTGGATTAAGTCACTTTGCTTCCGGGGATAATCCGGTCGATATAAACGAAAAAAAGCTGCTTGCCAACGTTGCTGCTACAACAAACAAACAGGCTGTAAACTTGCCAAACGGAGCTAAGCTTACAGCTGTAGAAAGTAAGAAAGAGTTATACTTTAATGATTTCTACACAATAAATATACAGATTGTTTGTGCCGCAATTGGCATTCCTCCTGAGGTTGCCATGATGAAGTACGATAGCAATTTTTCTGCGAGCCGGGCGGCACTTAAAGACTGGGAGCATACCTTAAATGTAAAACGGGAGAGCTTTGCTGCGGAATGTCTACAACCAATTTATAATCTTTGGTTGGAGGTGGAAATATTAAACAACAAGGTCTCTGCCCCAGGATATATGCAGGCTTTAGGTGGTAAGAATAAAATGGTCTTGGCTGCGTATAGGTTCGCGCGTTTCATTGGCGCAAATGTTCCGCATATTGACCCGATGAAGGAAGTTGCTGCAGAGCGTGCTAAACTGGGAACGGCTGGAGCTCACTTGCCATTAACAACTTTGGAAGCCGCAACGGAAGTATTGAATGGGGGAGATAGTGAAACTAATCTGCAATACTTTGCAGAAGAACTAAAGAAAGCAGAATCTTTGGATATCCAGGTTACACAAACTCAAGTTGACAATAGTCAGAATATTTAATCATTTTCGACTTTGTATTCTTTGATGTGCTCAGGCGTAGTTGATATTACACGCATTAATTCTTGTTTTACAAATTCGGCAACAGTAAGGCCGTAATAATTGGCAATATTCTTAAGTTGTAGTACAGTCCTTTTTTTAAAAGATCTTACCCTTATTTCAGTGGATGATTTTTGAGATGGATTCATAAATTTCGTTACCTGATTACTACTAAGATAGTGTTTGTAAAAAAAAATAGTCCCACATCGCGGGACTATTTTTTTTTAGTGTATTGCGGCATTGTTACTTAGTAGTAATGGCTAAAGAAATACTTGTATATGGTTCTATCTATGACTGGTCTGTAGTGCCTTTTATCCGAGAGGTTGAAGCTGCTAGTGGACAGGATATTACTATACGTGTTAATAGCCCTGGTGGATCTCCGTTATCTAACTTCGGGATGATCGCAAAGTTAAAAGAGCATCAAGGGAGTGTTAAAATAAAAGTTGATGGACAGGCGGCAAGTAGTGCTGCTTACTTGTGTCTTTACGCTAGCGAAGTTGAAAGTCTGGATGTTTCTCAGTTTCTTTTTCACCGTGCCGCTTATCCTGACTGGTTAGAGGCTTCGAAGGATTACTTTACCGAAGATATGCGCAATTCTCTTATCAAAATCAACGCTGATTTGCGCGCTGCCATGGAAGGGAAGTTCACAGCTAAAAAATGGCAGGAAGTTACAGGTTTTAGCCTGGATGATCTATTCTCTCTGGATAGCAGGATTGATGTTACTATCTCGGCAGAACAGGCAAAGGATTTAGGGATTGTAACTAAAATAGTAAATATAACTCCAGCAAAAAAAGCAGAACTGCATTCTCTTATTGCCGCCCATGCACCGGAACTCTTGGCAAAGTTTAATGCGGAAATAATTGCAGAAACCTCCGAACAAAAAGTTACAACTCAAAATAATAATAAAATGACAGTAGCAGAATTACAAGCTTCCCACCCGGAAGTTTATGCAGCTATAATTAAATCAGAGCGCGACCGCGTAGGCTCATATATGGTTTATGCACACCTTGATCTGGAAGCCTGCAAACAAGGCATAGCCAGCGGAGAAGCTATGACGCATACACAAATGTCCGAGTTCGCTCTTAAATCTTTTCAAGCCAGCCAGCTAGCTGCTATCGAAGGCGGGAACGCCAAAGATGTAAGGACGCAGGAACCGGCGGGGCAAGAGACTAAAGAAGAGGCTAATAAAAAAGCATTCTTCGCAGAAGTGAACAAAAATCTTGGAATCTCTAAATAATTAACGATGGCAGGCTTATTAATCACAAATCACGATACTTCAAAGATTTTTCAAGGCAGTAATAATTTCCTGAAAGGGACCTATACAAACTCTGGGGGCAGCGAAATCACGCTACGCAAGGGGAGTATGGTCGGCCGTATTACATCTTCCGGTGTTCTTAAGATGAGTGCAGCGGCTTCAACAGATGGTAGCCAAAATGCAATTGGTATCATCGCTGATGACTATGTCATTGCTGCCGGAGCAACAGTTAATGTTACCTACTGTTATGGAGGTTCCGTACTGGAAGACATGGTAATTCTGACCGGATCTGAAACGCTTGATACAGTCGTTACAGACAATGGAAGGTTCAGAGATATCCTTATTCGAAATTCTCATATCAAGTTGCTGAAGCGCACCGAACTAACCAAATACGATAATCAATAAAAACAACAACAATGGCTGCAATACCAGTTAGTCAGGCACGCGCAGAATTTACTCAGATGCTCGTTGCTGTATACAGAGAAAGAGTAAAGCCAACAAGTTTTTTACGTTCATTTTTCCCTACAGTTGAATCTTTAGAGCGTTATATCTCTATCGAAGTTCAGCGCGGTTCTGAAAGGGTCGCAGTAGATGTGTTGCGTAGTTCAGAAGGTAATCTGAATACTTTTGAACGCTCCACGGAAAAAATTATCGATCCTCCTTATCACCGTGAGTATTTCAATCTTACTGATCTGCGTCTTTATGACCGCCTGATTGGTTCAGGTTCTATTGATGCCGGTGTTTATACTGCTTTATTGCAGGAAGGTGCCGAAAAAATGGCGATGTTGGTAGATAAGATTGAAAGGGCTTATGAGTTGCAATGTTCGCAAGTTTTGACTACCGGTATTGTTCAGGTTGCGGAAGGATTTAACATTGACTACAAACGTAAGGCAGCGTCTTTGGTTGATAATTCATCTGAAACCTGGGCGACTGATACAAATGATCCGGCAACTCATTTTATTGAGGCAGGCACATTCCTTCGTACTGTGGGTAAATCTCAAGGCGGCGTATTGAACGCTATCCTGGGCGGTGCAGCGTTGGGGGCTCTAACCAATAATGAATTTATTAAAAGTCGAGCCGATATCCGTAATTACTCTTTAGGTGACATCCGGGAGCCGCAGCGTAACAGCTTAGGCGCGGCCCTTCATGGTCGCATCACAGCGGGGGCATTCGCCGTAAATCTGTGGTCTTATCCTGAATATTATGAGAATTCCAGTGGTGTAATGGTTCCGTACATTGACGATAAAAAAGTTATTGTGCTTCCTGAAAATCCGAATTTCAAAATGGCCTTTGGGGCAGTTCCACAACTTCTTGATGATGAAAATCCGGTTGCGAAAAAAGGCGCTTTTGTTTTCGGAGATTATAAGGACACGGACAAATCAGTTCACAAATACGATGTTAAATCTGCCGGCGTTGCGATCCCAGTTGCAGTCGATCAGATCTACACGATGCAAGTTCTGGCATAGTAATAGGGTTTCTTCATGTTTACCTTGGTTTTGTGGCTGCTGCTTTCTAGCAGTGGCCTTTTTTAATCTAAAATTTATTTTAAAATGGCAAAGTATAAAGTAGTCGCGCTATCGGTAGGTGCAATGAGTAATAAAATATTCCGCTCTGGGGAAGTTGTTGAAGATACGGCATTCCCAATCGGGCACGCAGAGCACCTGGTAAATGAAGGATTTCTTAAACCCTATGAACCGGAATTGGAAAAAACACCGGCCGGTGATCTACCTGCAGGGGAAGATGTGAAGCCCGAAACGCCCGCACCATCAGTAGGAACCGGCAAAGATGTTTATGAAAAAGCTAAGGGCGCAAAAACACCAACTAAGAAGTAATGAGCCTGATCGATAGGGCACGGCAAGATGCAAGGCACATTGTCAGCAATGGCAATGGCTTTGCTTCTACCATAATTATCACAAAGGATTCAATTGCCTACAGTTTGAAAGGGACAAGCAAACGACATACAGCGCAATATGATCAGGATGGTCTGCTGGTCAATAGCCGGGCAGCCACCTGTACTATTTCTGAACTTGATTTAATACATGTTGGTCTTAATCTTAGGATAAATGGGGAATTACAGAAATCAGAGGCTAATAAACTACGGGTCCAGTTCGCTGATACAATAGGGCAAATAAACACTTACAAAATAAAAGAGGTCCTCCCAGATGAACATTTAGGGTTGATCGTATTCGTTTTAAACGATGCCTAAGATTCAAAATATAATAGGGAAACGAAATTTTGAGCATGCCCGGGATGCAATCGGGGCGATCTTGTTTATTGAGCTGGACAATCAAGCCACTATTCAAGAAGATGAAACCATTCGTGCAAATGTATGGGTAAATCGGATTAGCGTATTTGATCAGTCTGAATTGCCGGCTATTAATGTTCGCATTGCTGCGCTTAACTTCCAGGATAAATATCAAGGTGGCGCAACTGGTGAAGACAGGTTTATTATTGATCTGAGCGTACGAGATAAAGACGAATCAAAAAGCCTTATGATCTGCCAAAAGATTGCCGGCATCATTCATGCGATCCTGGAAGATAGCCAGTACAAAACGCTAGGCTTTAACCCGCCGTTTAACAATAGTAGTATCGTAAGTAGCATGCAATTTTCGGACATTATCCCCGGACAAGACGCCGCTAATATAAGTAGTGCAGTAATCACGTTTGATGTAACGCTTTTAGAACAAACCGAAGCCTTGGCCGCCCCGATAGTACAGGAGCATTTAACGGGCGTCTACCTGGCCGAAACAGACCAGGGGTATCAATATCAATTTATCAACAATCAATAGCATGACAATAACAGTTAATTTAGGGCCAGGGGCCTCGGTACATAAAGGTGAATTTGTTCCTGGAACAGTTTATGAGTTATACAATGAAGTACACGGTGACAATGGTACAGTGTCAGGTACATTCCGGTCTAAAGTGCCGGATAATATATTGCCCTTAGATGATACTTCCGGATGGGATCTTGTCTCCAAGGATGGAGATGTTGGGCCAGAGGGTCCAGAGGGCCCAGAGGGCACTAACGGCACCGCGGTTATTGATGCATGGGAAGACATTGCCTATTCGAATGGCGCTGGAGTATCACACAAAGGCATTTACTGGGTTGCAGATGATGGCGCTGACGTAGGAGAAGAACCGGGAGTTTCACCGGTATGGCGGGTTGATGTAGGCGGCAAAGACCAGGAAGCCCGGGGCGTGCTGGAAAGCTTTGTGGAAGATTCATTTACTCCTATTGATTACAGCGCTTACAGCTGGACCGATACGCTTACAAACAATGCTGGAGTTGCAAATCCAAATTCTTATAACAAAAGCATTGCGATACCGATCTCCAATATCGATAGAATGAAGTACAGGGGAAGGCGTTGGCAATCTTCTCTGCAATCAGATGTAGACAATAATAGCACTATAATTGGGAAAAAATCTGACAACACTTTTGTCCAATTATTGCCATCTGTTCTGATTCCGGATAGCCTCGATGTAATTGATGATTACGTTTTCGATACTACCGGGATTGTTGAATTAAGGATAAACCGGGCGAACGCAAATACATACCTGCCAATACTTTCAGAACCATATATTCAGCCTGATGCTGTCAGAAATTTTGTTGAAATAAGAACGCCGGGTTACATTTCTACTTATAACGTCCTAGAGTATAAGCAGGACACTGATGCAGACGATCGTTTGTGCATTCAGCGCGCGGTGAACGAATGTTTTCGTAACGGCGGAGGAAAAGTATTTTTCCCAGACCGTCAGGAAGGGTACAATTTAGGGTCGTCCTTGACTTCGAGGGACGAGGTGGAGGGCGGATTAACCGCTCCCGATTTTCCTTTAGCACAGATTATTATTCCGAGAAACAGCGACCTGTCTAAGCTGATCACGATTGAGTTTGAAGGACCTTACACGCCAAATTTTGCCGACGAAGCAATATTGTCCGTTCCGAAAGGTTATAAGAACGTCATCTTTTCTGAGCGCATCGCCAACACCGAAGATGGCAGCGCGATCATGGCGAGCTGCTGGGCTGCGGGCGGCAATTATTCCGGTTCAAACTACATTCAAATCGTTGCGAAAAATTTGTTCTTAAGGAAAAATACAAAAGTTGGAAGCCTGGATGTAGAAAACAAAATGAACGGCATCGACATGAGCCATGTAACGCAATTCCTTTACGACTACATTAAAATCGATACTTCGTCCGTGCTGTACGATGCCGTAGAACCAACGAGCAGCATAGGGCTAATGATGCCCCTGGTAAACAATAAAGTGCAACAGGGAGAGGGGTCGGCATATATTGTCGGCTATAACTCCGGAGTGCGCATCTGCGAACACTTTAACGCAAAGCGGCTTATCGTATTAGGGTGTATCAACGGCATTGAATTTCCCGGTACGACAGTTAGTTACCACTCTGCAAGCATTACGCACTTGAATATAGAAGCATGTAGAAACATGATCTATATGCCGAATTCAAACCAGGTGCTGAACATCTTTAATTACGATGTTGAACACCACAACGAAGGCGGCAAGTGGTACAACTATCAATACGATATCCTTAAGACCGGCGGCACCGGGCAGGTGAATATATTTAACACTACGGTAGTTAAAAGCAATGTGGGTAATGTGAATGAATTTATAGTCTCCGGAAGCCCAACCTACAAAGTGTTCTCGGGAGTGGGAGCAAATATATAACACGAAAAATTTACAGCATTGGAACCCCCAAAAGACCTAAGACAGAACAGCCTTGTAAATTGGATCATCGGCGCTTTGACGGCTGTTGTAATATTCCTTTGGGGTGCATATACAAAAGCCCAGTATGATCTATTATCTGATGCAAGAAAAGGCAAAGAAGATGCAGAAAGAGATTTGAAAGAAGTCCGTGTGGAATTATCCAAATGCCAGGAACAAAAAAATCTTTACGAAGTAATACACCGTTTCGGGGTGGCGCCGGGGAAGAAAACCGTAGAAGTCACGCCAGAACAACAAACTAATAGTTATGAAGAATAGTATTATCATCCTTGTTTTCCTGGCACTATGGATTGTGCCGGTGGGCGGCTGTAGGATCAGCAAGCGCAATAAAGAGCAGCTTAAAATAAACGCCCAGATCACCCGCGACCGGGATAGTATCGCGGTTAAATATAGCGACAGCATGCGCGCACTCACAAGCGTTCGCAACACCCTGGCCGAAACAGTTACCCGGATGGACCGGATGGCCGCTGAGCGCCGGGCGGAGAACCTTACAATTGAAAAAAAGAGCGTGCCCAACCCGGTGACCGTTACCGGCAAAACCTACAAGACCAGCATACCGGGCAACTGGATGCTGGACACCAGCGGGATAAAGGACGGAAAGCTTATCTATTTTGATATGGATAACGATGATGTGCGCGCGACAGCTTATTATCAATCCGGGCAGATGCGAGTAGAGATCCAGACGAAAGATAAAACGGTAGACGTACCCGCGGAAGAAATACGCATTACTAAAAGCTCTGAGGCGACAAAGAGCTCATCCGATAAATCCCTGAAAGAAGAAAAGGTGATCACAGCGGAGGACCTTAAAGAGGTTGCCCAGGTTTCAAAATCCGATTCCGGCATGAAAAAGGAGGCTGTCAAGGAAGATATAAAAATGAAGTCAGCGGAATCCGGCAGTACATCCACCGGCCCGGCCTGGGGCACTATCATATTGATTGCCTGCATAGTGATCATGGCGGCTTACCTGGTGTGGCATCTGTGGTTAAAGAAATTTTTTAAAGACAATAAAAATTAACATACAACCTCACGATCAGAGATAAAAAGATCAATTTTCAATTATGGATAATATCCAGGATCAACCAGTACAAACATTAGGCGAAAGAAGAGTTCGCACATCATTTAATCCGACTAACAACGGAGTCGTCGATAAAATAAAACAAGACGCTGCAAAGTTGATTAACGATGTAGATAACATTTTGAGAGAGCGTTTAGACCCGGAGCGAGATTATAGCGAAATTGAGATTTCGGAACAAACCCGTCTCGTAAGGTTAGCGCAAACAGCGCTCGAAGAAGCGGCAATGTGGGCCGTAAAAGCCGCAACAATATAATTAACCATGCTCCCGAAATTGACGTCGGGAGCATAAAATGCGAATCAATGGCAGAATTTTTAGCAGCACATAAAAAGACCGCGGTACATGAAGGCGGTTATGCAGATGTACCTGGTGACCGGGGCGGTGAAACCTATAAAGGCATCGCCCGCAACTTCTGGCCGAATTGGGCCGGGTGGGCGATTGTAGACCGAAATAAACCCTTAAAGCACAACGCGAAAATAAAAGACCAGGAACTGGAAAGCCAGGTGAATATGTTTTACAAGCGCAATTTCTGGGACAAGATCGCCGGGGATGCGATTGACGACCAGGAAACCGCATTTAAGTTGTATGATTTTGCAGTGACCAGCGGCCAGCCTAAATCTATTCAGCAGATTCAAAAAGTCCTGGGCCAGCCGGAAACCGGTAAGATCACCCCGGCGCTGATCGAAGCAATCAATAACCCAGCAA
>CAXYKQ010000254.1:0-4761 GCA_964277835.1 uncultured Edaphocola sp.
TGCCAATAAAGCCTTAGCCGGAAAAGCTGATGGGAAAGCAGTTGCCGATATGGTCAAGAAATTACTATCGTAATAAACCGGTCGATACAATCAAGGATAAAAAAGTTCAACTTTACACGAGTTGAACTTTTTTATCCTTAGTAAATAGTTAAACCTGTTCGGCGATAGCCGGTTTAGGGAATATTGTGAGCCATCATTTACCGGGCAAGCTGTATTTTTGATTTTATATTTTATGGGACTAGACATTATCTTACTGGCGCTCCTTGCCTGGTACGGCTTCAAAGGCTACCGGAAAGGGATTGTCCAGGTATTATTTTCAACAATAGCCATGATTGCGGCTACCCTGGGAGCACTTAAGCTTTCCGGTAAGCTATCGGGTTATTTTTTTCAAAAAGATTCGGATATCAGCCCCTGGCTGCCCGTGCTTTCTTTTATACTCGTATTTGCAGCGATCCTTTTCCTGGTCTACCTTGTGTCCAAAACGATAGATTCCAGCCTTAAGAAAGTGAGGTTGGGATGGCTCAACCGGCTGGCCGGTATGGCTTTATACGTGCTCATCATTTCATTTGTTTTCAGTACCGTATTGTGGATAGGCGATAAAGTGAATTTAATTAAACCCGAAACCAAGTCGGCTTCCCTCACTTATCCGCTTATCGCCCCTATTGCCCCTGCGGGTTTCGCTTTTTTGGGAACCATACTCCCCTTTGTCAAGAACAGTTATGCTGAACTGGATGCACTGTTTGATAAAATAGACGGCCACTTACCTTAAGCAATACTTATGTGGTTACTGATTGATAATTATGACTCCTTTTCGCATATCCTGCTGGACTACCTGCTGCAGATCAACCCGGATATAATATGTATTCAAAATGACAGCTTGGATGTAGCCGCTATTATTGCCATGGCCCCGGAAAGAATCATTCTTTCTCCGGGTCCTAAAGCGCCTGAGCAGGCAGGGATCACCATGGAAGTGATCCGCTGTTTTTATGATAAAATCCCTATCTTGGGGGTCTGCCTCGGACACCAGGCCATTGCCCGGTTTTTGGGCGCAAAAGTGGACCGGGCTCCTTACCCCGTTCATGGCAAAACCAGCACGATCGAACATTACAATAAAGGTATTTTTAAAGGATTGGACCATCAATTCAAGGTGATGCGGTATCACTCCCTGAGCGTGACAGAATTTGAACATACCGGTATAGAACCCTGGGCGATTGCTTTAGAGGATCACAGCCTTATGGCTTTCGGCCATGAAAAATACCCGCTTACCGGCATACAGTTTCACCCGGAGTCGGTACTTACTGAATATGGTTTGGCCTTATTGAAGGCATGGGACGCGTATTTTAAATGAATCAACGAACAAATACGTAATTTCGCGTTCGGAGCTTATCCGGTTAATTAAATAGAATTTTGACTTTATTATAAATATGAGTGCAAGTAATTACGACGAGAGTAGTATTAAGTCCCTGGACTGGAAAGAACATATAAGGCTACGCCCGGGGATGTACATCGGGAAGCTGGGTGATGGCAGCAGTATGGATGATGGTATCTATATCCTCGTTAAAGAGGTGGTGGATAACTGTATCGATGAGTATACCATGGGCTTCGGCAGGCAGGTAACGATTACGATACAGGAGGGTACGGTTACCGTAAGAGATTACGGGCGCGGCATTCCGTTAGGTAAACTGGTGGATGTGGTCAGTAAGATCAATACCGGTGCAAAATACGATAGTAAAGCTTTCCAGAAGTCAGTGGGTTTGAACGGGGTCGGTACGAAAGCGGTAAATGCTTTGAGCAGCAGCTTCATCGTGACCGCCTACAGGGACGGCAAAACTAAAACGGCTACTTTTGAAAAGGGAGAACTGATCAGCGAAAGTAAGGAAACCAAAACCAGTGAAGAAAACGGAACAGAGGTAATTTTTACACCGGACAATACGGTATTCAAAAACTACCATTTCATCAATGATTATGTTCAAAACCAGATCTGGAACTATTGCTACCTGAATGCAGGCCTGGCGATATACCTGAATGGCAAAAAGTATGTTTCCAAAAATGGTTTGCTGGACCTCCTGGAAAATAAAACCAATGCTGATGACCTGCGTTATCCTATTATTCACCTGAAAGGTGAAGATATAGAAGTGGCGATCACGCATACAGGTGCTTACGGCGAGGATATCTATTCCTTTGTCAACGGGCAGCATACTACCCAGGGGGGTACCCACCAACAAGCGTTCAGAGAGGCTTATGTAAAGACCATAAGAGATTTCTTTAAAAAAGATTACGATGCTTCTGATATACGCCAGACGATCTGTGCTGCTATTGCCGTTAAGGTACAGGAGCCCGTTTTTGAAAGCCAGACCAAAACAAAGTTGGGGTCCTTAAGTGTTGCACCGGATGGGCCGTCTATGAAAACATTTGTGCTTGATTTTCTGTCTAAAGCCCTGGATGACTTCCTGCATAAAAATGCGCCGGTCGCTGATGCGATTAAAAAGCGGATCGAGCAAAGCGAAAGGGAACGTAAAGAACTATCGGGCATCCGTAAAATTGCCAATGAAAGGGCTAAGAAGGCTAACCTGCATAATAAAAAGCTGCGCGATTGCCGGGTCCATCTGAACGCGGAAGCACCTGCGAAAAATAAAGAAGAGTTCCAGCTAAAGCAACTGGCATCCACTATTTTTATTACCGAAGGAGACTCTGCGAGCGGATCCATTACCAAAAGCAGGGACGTCGATTCACAGGCGGTATTTAGTTTAAGAGGAAAGCCATTAAACAGCTTCGGGCTCACTAAAAAAGTGGTGTACGAAAACGAAGAGTTTAACCTGTTGCAGCATGCCTTGAATATAGAAGACGGGCTGGATGGCCTGCGTTATAATAACATCGTGATCGCGACGGATGCCGATGTGGACGGTATGCACATCCGTTTACTGATCATGACTTTCTTTTTGCAATTCTTCCCGGATATTGTGCGTAATGGTCATGTCTACATCCTGGAGACGCCTTTATTCCGCGTAAGGAATAAGAAAGAAACGATTTATTGCTATTCAGAAGCCGAAAAACTGAAAGCGATTGAAAAATTGGGTGGCAAGCCGGAAATCACGAGGTTTAAAGGCTTGGGAGAAATTTCTCCCGAGGAATTCGGTAAATTTATAGGGGAAGACATGAAAAAAGACCCGGTATTGATCAGTAAAGACGCGCCGGTTCAAAAATTATTAGAATATTATATGGGCACCAATACCCCTGCCCGGCAAAAATTCATCATTGAAAACCTTGTGGTGGAAAAGGATGATGCGATGGAAGTAAAAGAAGCATTGGTGGAAGCCAGTTAACAGATATAATAACCCTATACAACGCTTAATTGAAAACAATATGAATAAGAACTACAGTTTGATGAAAAAAATTTTGCTGGCGGGTTTACTGCTGCTGACCACCAACTTCCTGTATGCTCAGCCACAGGCCGGCGAGCAGGACATGCCGGCAACAAGCTTTTCCGGGGATCTTTTCGACGGTATCAGCGGTATCATGGTGTATAGCCTTTACCAGAATAATAACTACCTGATGAATCTTTATACGGCTAAAGCAATTAATAAGGACAGTGCCTTTAATATGTCCCTCCACCAGGTTAGGGCGGCAGAGTATGTTCTGAAGCTGGTTGAGGATAAAATATTGGAGAGTAATCGATCCGGAAGTTTGAAAAAATCGCAGGTAAAGTATTTACGTGATTTGAAGTCGGTATTGATCGTCATTACCGGCCAGGCCCGCAGCCTGCAGGATTACATTGAAGGCGGCAGTGCTGCTGCTTATAATAAATTCAGCCTGAATAAAGCTTCCGCCAGGAAAATGGTCAACAATGTATTGACTAAAGAATAAGAAACAGGAATTGACATAGGTTTCAGGCTTCCGTATTGCTGTGTTTTCCACCCGGGAACATAACAATGCGGAAGCTTTCTTTTTTGCCTGGATTTTATAAAATGATGTCCTGTAGAATATTGCTCTTGGAGGGATAATCCGTAGTATAATGGAGCCCACGGCTCTCTTTCCGGAACTGGGCACTCTTTACGATCAGGTAACCCACCGTAATCAGGTTTCTTAATTCACAAAGTTGCGGCGAAAGAATAGAGGCATCATACAATTGCTCTGTCTCTTCATGTAAAAGGTCCAGCCTGCGCATGGCTCTTGCCAGCCTCACGTCATTACGTACAATACCCACATAATCACTCATAGTAGCCTCGAGTTCTTTCCTGCTCTGCGTGATCAGGATCATTTCCCTGGGCGCTGTGGTACCGTCCGCATTCCAATCCGGTATACCTGCCTGGTAAGGGGAATGATCAAACAGTTCGGCAGCCCTGATGGCGCAGCGGTTGCCAAATACGGCTGCTTCCAGCAGCGAATTGCTGGCCAGGCGATTGGCGCCGTGGAGTCCTGTACTGCTGCATTCTCCGCAGGCGAAGAGGTTGTTGATAGATGTTTCGCCATCCAGGTTTACTTTTATGCCGCCACAGGTATAGTGTGCCGCCGGTGCTACCGGTATCAACTGTGTGAATACATCAATACCTACGCTTTTGCATTTTTCATAAATATTGGGGAAGTGGTGGAGGAACTTTTCCTGGTCCATGTGCCGGCAATCGAGGTATACATTGGGCGTTCCCGATATCTTCATTTCATTATCTATAGCACGGGCTACAATATCCCGGGGTGCCAGGTCCTTACGGGCGTCATATTTTTCCATGAAGGGGATGCCACGGGCATTACATAAGATGCCGCCAT
>CAXYKQ010000255.1:0-6319 GCA_964277835.1 uncultured Edaphocola sp.
CACCTGCCCGTCTTTCATGGCCAGTACCTGGCAGCCGGGAAATACTCCTTTACCAATAGCGTCGACCAGGTATTTGTCCAGCTCTGCCAGTGCCTGCGGATTTTTGATCAATTGCTGACTATTGATACCCATAGGATTTACCGGTAATTCATTATTTATTCTTGTTGCTGCAGCTTTCGATGGATTTGCCGGCGGCGTAGTGGTTGCCGGGCGCATATCCGTGGTCACTATAATGCCATTCTCATGTTTTACAGTGGTCTGGCCCGTGGCACTCCTGCTGAGGCAGGGGCTTACCGGCAATTGTCCTTTGGGTACCAGCCTGCTGAGCAATACCTCTCTGGCCGCTTTGTAAGTACTGTTGTTTTCTTCGTAAGTCACTAAGATGGATCCGGCTGTACAGACGGGCTTAAGTGCATAGGCGTTGCCAAAGTCGATGAAGATCGTTTTATTACTGCGGCTTAACTGGGTCAACAGTGCCAGCTGCATCTGGTCCAAACCATAGTTATCTTTCGGGTAAAGGTTCAGGTCGTGCATGCCTACAATTACTGCTTCATAATTATTTAAAGACTGCATAATCCCTTCTATGCGTGCGGCAGTCTGTGCTTTTCCAAATAGTTGTACCGACAACCCGGGCAAATCCTGGCGCAACATTGCCGGGAAACCCTGGTTAACATTGTTTAAGTCCTTATTTCCTACATAAATATAGGCATAATTAGCCTGCGGTTTCAGGTTAAGCTTATTGAGCACATTATTGTCGTCCCTTACCAATGTAATTGCGGCCTTGGCCACCTGGTCAAAAATAGTTTCGGTGTAAGCGTTCAGGTCGGCGGTGGCATTTTCCGCAGCGATAGGTTTGAATTCGTTTAAACCGGCATCGTATTTAGCTGCGAGAATTTTTTTGACACTTTTTTCTAATCGCGCGGCGGTTACCTTACCCGTTTTTAAAGCGTCCTGGATCTTAGCAATGGCTTTAGGTACATCCTGGGAAAAAAGCAAGACATCGTTGCCGGCAAGAAAGGCTTGCAAGTCTGCATCACCTTCCGGGAAATACCTGGTCAGGCCCTGCATATTAAGCGCATCTGTGAAAATAAGCCCTTTATAGCCCATCTGGTTCTGCAGCAGATCTGTAATTACTTGTTTAGACAGGGTGCTCGGTACATTTTTACGGTTGTCCAGGGCCGGTACGCTCAGGTGCGCGATCATAACACTTTTCACGCCGTAGCTAAACAGCATCTGGAACGGATAAAGTTCCATAGCCTGCAGCTGCGCTTTGGTTTTATTGATCACCGGCAATTCCAGGTGGGAATCTACATCAACATCTCCGTGACCGGGGAAATGTTTTACACAAGCCATGATACCGTTATCCTGGAGGCCTTTGGTATAAGCTTTGGCAAGCGTGGTAACCCATTCTTTATTTTCTCCGAAGGAACGGAAGTTGATTACCGGGTTCTCCGGGTTATTGTTGATATCTACCACAGGCGCAAAATTTATATGCACGCCCATACGCTTGCATTGGTAAGCTATCGCCATAGCCATTTGCTCCATTTGCGCCGGGCTGCGGGTCGCTCCTATCATCATTTGCCGGGGGAAGTTCTTAACGCCGGTAAGGCGCATGCCCAGTCCCCATTCTGCATCCATACCGATGAGCAGGGGAACTTTTGATTTTTGCTGGTATTGATTGGTGAGTCGTGCCTGTGCTTCGGGCGTTCCCTGCATAAAGATAAGCCCCCCTATCATACGGCTATCTACGAGGCTCTGTATTTGTCCCTCGTTGAACTTTTCACCACCGGAGTAGGCGGCCACCATAAAAAGCTGGCCTATTTTTTCTTTCTCTGGTAAGGCATTATAGGTGCTGTCCACCCATTTTTGCTTTCCGGCCTGAGCATGTGACAGTTTATGTAAGCCGAGCAGGCAAAATCCCACACAAAGAATTTTTTTCATCATCAGATAACTAATTTTTGCTGTATTATAATGGCTAGCGCAAAATACTACAATTTGATGGCTTAGGGCTTGTAAATAGTGGTTAAAAATATTTTAGCCGTTTGCAAAGCGATACCGGCAACAACCGATACTTGTTCAAAATTGCTTATTATTGCTGCTTAATAAAATGAATCCGCTGTGGAACATCCAGTCCCTTTATTAAGTATCCTCATTATTACCTATAACAGGGAGGAAGATACGCTGCTCCTGCTCCAGGATATCGAGTCGCAAAACGATGTGGCGCAGTATGTGGGGGAGATCTTATTATTGAATAATCATTCCAGTGATCCTTATGACCGGGTAACCGATTTTATCGGCCGGTCCGGCCTGCCCATAGAATATATGGTCAGCGATACCAATACCGGTGTGGTCGGCGGCAGGAACCTGCTGATCCGCAAAGCGAAATGCCCGCATTTGCTCATCCTGGACGATGATGTTGTATTTGCAGATAAAAGCGCGATCCGGCAAATTGCCCATATTTTCAACAAGGAACAATATGTGCGCAACAACACGGCGATCATTACCCTGAGCATTTTCTATTACTCAACGGGTGTGCGCCAGTAAAATGCTTTCCCGCATAAACAATATGAAGCTTATAAAGATAAGGAATGGTTCCTGACCTATTATTTTGCCGGTGGCGGACACCTGGTGAAGCGGGAACTATTTGATAAAATCGGCTATTATCCCGAAGATTTTTTTTACGGGGTGGAGGAATATGACCTTAGCTTCAGAACGCTGGATGCGGGCTACACTATCGCTTATGACGGCACGGTAAAAATACTGCATAAAGAATCGCCGAAGGGCAGGTTGCCTAATAAAACCAAGCTGGCCATGATGTGGCGCAATAAATGCATCGTCGCTTACCGGTATTTACCTAAAAAATATTTTTATACCACCTTATTCATGTGGGGCCTTTTTTATTTGAAGCGGACCCGTTTCGACCTGCCGGGCGCTATCCGGCACTTTTGGCTCAATGCCCGCATACCGGGGTCTGTATCGTCCAGCCGGGTGAGCCGGGAAACGCTTCGTTACCTGAGGTCGGTGAAAGCGAGGCTAGGCTATTAAATTTTAGTGGAGTGATAAATTACCGTAAATGAAACCAAGGTACCGGATATGGATCATCGGCAGCCTCTGTGCAATGAGCAGCACAAGCCTCCGCGCCCAAAACAGCAGCCCACTGAACATCATTCAAAAACCGATCGTTTTTAACCAGGAGCGCCGGCAGCTAAGCCTGGATTACCTCAATAAAAGACACGGCATCCGGAAAGCGCAGCCTACCATTGTCCCTAAAATGATCGTGCTACACTTTACCGGTAGCGGTACCTTAAACAGTAATTTTAATTATTTCAATAAGGAAATAATCGAGGGGGCCCGCACGGTCAATAAAAATCAAAGTTCGCTCAACGTGTCTGCTCACTATCTTGTAGATCGTGACGGAACGGTATATCAATTATTGCCCGACACCTTATTTGCAAGGCATATTATCGGTCTTAACTATATGGCTATCGGTATAGAGAATGTCGGCGGGCCGGATGCTCCGCTTACAGAGGCCCAGGTAAACGCAAATGCAGCCCTGGTCCGGCGGCTCTGTGCGCGACATAAAATTGAATACCTGATCGGGCACTCCGAGTACACAGTCTTCCGGAATTCGGCATTATGGAAAGAAACAAACAGCAATTATTATACCGTTAAGTCAGATCCCGGTACCGGTTTTATGCGGAGAGTGAGGGCGTTGTTGCCTAATCTCCAACTAAAGTCAGCACCCTGATCTTTTATATTTTCCAAACAATAAAGAAGCATTAAATTGCAGTTTATTGAACAGCAATATGCAAAGCCTGAGCAGATGATTTATAGAAGTAAAGCACCTTTACGCATCGGACTGGCCGGTGGCGGTACGGACGTAAGTCCTTATTGCGACCAGTATGGCGGCGCCATCCTGAATGCGACCATTTCCCTCTATGCCAATGCGAGTATAGAGATCCTGGAAGAAGACAAAATTATACTCGAGGCATTTGACCGGGATGAAGTAGCAACCTATCCCTGGCAAACCGCACTCCCTATCGACGGTCACCTGGATTTGCTCAAAGGTGTTTATAACAGGATTCAGAAGGATTATCCATTTGTCCAGAAAGGCATTAAGCTATCCACGTTTGTAGACGCCCCTGCAGGTTCCGGCCTGGGCACTTCTTCCACATTGGTAGTAGCTATCCTCGGGGCCTTTGTAGAAATGCTGCAATTACCGCTTGGTGAATATGACATCGCACAATATGCCTATGACATTGAACGCAAAGACCTGGCCCTGGCTGGCGGCCGGCAGGACCAATACGCGGCAACTTTCGGTGGCGTCAATTTTATGGAGTTCTACGCGGACGATAAGGTCATCGTAAACCCACTGCGCATCCGGCAGGAATATATTGATGAGCTGGAGAATAATCTTTTGCTGTATTATACCGCTACCAGCCGGGAATCGGCGGAGATCATCCGGAAGCAAAGCAGGAACGTGATCGATAATAAAGTTACTTCTATCGAAGCCATGCACCAGCTGAAGCACCAGGCACAACTGATGAAGGAGACCTTGCTGAAAGGCCAGCTACACGGGATCGGGGATATATTAAACATCGGCTTTGAACAAAAACGGCAGATGGCGGAAGGCATCAGTAATTCATTGATCGAAAACATTTACACCGCAGCAAAAGCAAGCGGGGCGACAGGTGGTAAGATCAGCGGGGCCGGCGGTGGCGGATTTATGATCTTTTATTGCCCCAACAATACCAAGTATGCCGTCAGGAAAGCACTAGCCGCTTTCGGGGGCATTAACAGGAGCTATTCCTTCACGAAGCACGGACTTAAAACCTGGCGGATATAAAAGGCCAAATTACCTTTTTTTGGAACCTGATAATTATAAGCCCGGATATGCCTAAGCAGCTATTCCAGGCTTTTTTAATTGCCTGCGTTTGGTAATTAATATCCTGATATGCTTAAAAATACTCCAGAGAAATAAAAAGGGAAATAACAGGTATAAGAAGGGGTTTAGTTTTCCCAGGCTGGCGTAAGACTTCAGCTCTCCCTTGCGCATTTTCCATAAGCGCTGGCTCTGCCCGCCTGATGCCATCATAGGCCGGCTGCGATAGGTTAATAATAAATGCACCTCGTACATATTGCAAATTGCTTTGCTCTTTAAGACCCATTTATAGTCTTCGCTATAACGCATCTGCTCGTCAAAAGGAGCCGGTATGGTACGCCTGATAACAGCTGCAGAAGGCGCAACCGGGTTGGTGACACATAATTCTAAAAGCGAAGTTTTTTTTAGCACCTCATCCCCGAAGTCTATAGCCATGTAGGTGTAAGGTTTGTGTGTATACCGGTTCCAGATAAAATCAATGCCCGGATCTTTTTCCAGGAAATACCGCATGATAGCGGTGCGGTCTGCATGCCAGGTATCGTCGGCATCCAGGAAAGCCACGAAGTCTCCGGTAGCTATTGCCCAACCGGCATTGCGGGCTGCAGACGGGCCGCGATTGACAGGAAAGCTGATCAATGTTACCTGGTCCCCGTACGCCCCGGCCACTTTTGCCACACTGTCGTCTGTGCTTGCATCATCCACAATGATCACTTCGTGAACCGGGTAAGACTGCTCCAGGCATGAAGCTATAGTGCTCAGAATAGTCGGAGCAGCATTATACATCGGGATGATAACAGAAAAGGTCAAGCGTGCTTAAGCATTAAAGAGGTTTGCATATAAAGAACGTAAACGGATCTCATTTTGTTGCCAATTAATGACCGCTCTTGCTTTTAAGGCATTGTTCCTGAGCCTTTCATGCAAGTCTTTATCTGCGACCAGGTGGTTGATGCCTGCTGCAATACTTTGCGGCGTCAAGGGCGCTTTCAGGAGGTAGGCGATCTCAAATTGCTCATTCATAGCCCTGTATTCCGGGAAGTCCATAGATAGTTGCGGTACCGCGCTGTGCATATAGTCAAATACCCGGTTCGCTAAAGAATAGATATTATTCTGGGAAGCGTCGTCCAGTAAGATCAGGCCTATATAGGCTCTGCGCGTGATCTCGCTCAATTGGTCCGGCGGCACATAGCCCTTCAAGGTTACTTTATGCCCTACCTGGTATTGCGCTATAAGCTTTTTGGTCTGCTCAAAATAATTGCCTTCACCGCAAATGATCAGAGGCATATCTACCCACTGCATGGCCGGTATCAGCTCTTCAAAGCAGCGACCTTTATTCACTGCGCCCTGGTAAAGGATAAATGGCGGCTCTGTATTGTCTGCTGTTGATAATGGCTTTAATACAGTAGCATTGGTAATGACCGGGTACTGTACGCCATATTT
>CAXYKQ010000256.1:0-6994 GCA_964277835.1 uncultured Edaphocola sp.
GGGTTGCCGATCCAAAATTTGAAAATGTGTGCAGGCTAACTTTTGCCGGCGCAGATGCATTATTTAAAATGTCTGTAGCAAAACCTGGATTATCTTTCAGATACCAGTAATTTGGCTTTCCCAAATAAAGATAATTGCTTAACTCTGTGCCAAATTCGTCACCGATCAAAACAATATCATTCCCCGAATACAACCATTGCTGCAGGGACCAGAGCTCCTGTTCGTTGTAAAAGATCTTTTCAGCTAATACGATATATACTGACTTTTCACTGTTATAATTATTGAAGGAACGGTTGCTCACCGGCATTTCGTTGACTTTTGCCCCGGGAAACAACCCAGGGATCGCATCACTAAAGAGCTTAAAGCCGTAGGGAGCCGTTGCCGTAGCACTATAACGTATGTCCCAATCCGTCTTCTTTTTCTTCTTAACGCAAGAAGCAAAAGGAAGGACCAGCAACAATATTAATATGTAATAATATCTTTTCAAATTGTTTATAGTTGACTGCTTAGTTTGGTGTAGATGGATTTAATATGCTGGTAAGCCTTTGCCTGCACCTCAAAATGTCCGTACCAGATGTATTCGTAGTGCCGCAGCAACTGCCGGAAATCGGCATGGTAGCTGGTTTGCCTCAGAAGCGCCAGTATCTGGTGATTCGCTAAAGCTTTTTGCAGGGAAATAATTTTAGCTTCCTGCATAAGGTGTACAATATGGCGGAAACTGTGCCGCACGGCCAGCCGGTAATTACCGCTTGCCTCTGCCTGCTGGATGACGGAGCTCCAGCTTTCCGGTACAAAGTCATCCGCTGCTTCATCTGTGCGTGCCACTTTTTTTATTTTCTTAGCGGAACGGGCGAACAGATAAATGCCACGTCGCTTGAAAATAAGGAAAATCAACCAGCATAAAATTGCCGCTACAATGGTCCAGAGTATTATTTTCCCAATATCCGAAACGAGGAATGTAGCCACAGCCGTTATTAGTCCGACCACAAATTTACTGAACCAGTTATCCCCTTCTGCTTTCGGCTGTACCTCTTCTTTTACTTCCTTTTCATATTGATAGGCGGGATCACGACGGATCTCGTTCCATTCGGCTTCCCGGAGCGTCCTTTTTTTAAAATCTTTCTGCTCTAAGGTGTCATTAAACGAAAATCCGTTGTAAAAAGGGCCGGATACGGTTTCCTCCTCATCATACTCATAATCTGCATCCGAGTCTGCCACTTCCGGGTCTTCGGAATAAGCTTCGACAGCCGGACCACCTCCGGACCCGGCATCCTGCGCATAGGTATATCCTACCCGGACGACTGAAAACATCATCCAAAATAGCGCAAAAAATAATAATTGTTTCCGTTTGCCCATCTGCTACTTTTTCATCATTGCTTCCTGTTTCATAGCCTCCGCTAACTCTTTGCCAAAATAAGCGTCCAGCCTGCGCTCCGCAAAATAAATGACGGGGGTGAACAGGATCGCCATTATAAACTTATAGGAGTAATTCACCAGGCATATCGCCAGCACCAGTTGCCAGGACCAGTCATTGCCAATCTTAAACGCGATAAATAAGACAATAAAACTGTCCACCAGCTGGCTTACAACCGTAGACCCTGTTGCCCGCAACCATACATACTTATTGCCTGTCTTTTGTTTTATTTTATGAAAAACAAATACATCAACAAACTGACCCAGTAAAAACGCAACTAAACTAGCAAAAATAATCCACATTCCCTGTCCGAAGATGGCGGAGAACCCGGCTTGCATGTCCGGTACGCCATGGGCTGCCTGGCTTGTTTTCCAGAAATCGCTGGGCGGCGTCCCTATGGATATATAAAAAGCAAAAAAAGCGTATATAATTAATGCCACGGCTATGTAGCTGATCCTTTTTACAGCCTTTAATCCATAGTATTCGTTGACAATATCGGTAATGACAAATTCCAGCGGCCAAAACAATACGCCGCAGGTGAGGGTATAACTTAATCCCGGCTGCCCGAAAAGCGTAAAATCAGAAGGTTGAAGCCCGAACACCGCCTCAAGGGAGAACAATTTACCTCCTATGCTTTCTGCAATGATCGCATTTACTACAAAAAATGCCGTGATCGCAATAAAAACTTTTGTAGGCTTGTCGTTCCAGACGGCTCGCATCATAAATCACTAATTTGAGTTCAAATATAACTAAACCTGAAAAACTAAAAATTTATTTTTGATGGCGCACATCCAACATATCCCTTATAGCATTTCCCAGCAGATTGAAGGCCAATACCAGGAGCATAATAGCAATGCCCGGCAATAAGGCAGCCGTGGTATTCCCGGCAATCAGGAAGTTATAATGCTCTTTGATCATAAGGCCCCAGGAAGGCATAGGCGGTTGCACGCCGATACCTAAAAAGCTTAAGCCTGCTTCTACCAGGATGGCCGTGGCAAAGTTAGACGCGGCGATCACTGTTATAGGACCTGCAATATTGGGCAGTATATGCTTAAAGATAATCCTCATATCCCGGAATCCCAGAGATTTTGCCGCCACTACGAAATCCAGTTCTTTGATCTGCATCACCTGCCCGCGGATCAGCCTTGCCGCGCTCACCCAGGAACTCAGGCCTATCGCAACAAATATTTCCCAAAACCCTTTGCCTATAGTAAGGGTAATCGCAAAAACCAACAATAAAGTAGGGATGGCCCATAAAATGTTCACAAACCACATCACCAGGTAGTCGACCCAGCCACCATACCAGCCGGCCAAAGTACCCATGATAATACCAATACTGAGCGACAAAAGCACCGAAATAATGCCCACCCCGATACTTACCCTGGCACCGATCAGCAAACGGGAATAGATATCCCGGCCATAACGGTCTGTACCCAAAAGATAAGTTTTTGTGACCAATAACTGTTTTGCTTCAGAAGGTTGCGCACTTACCTTCAATTCCTTATAAGTGTACTTCAAATTATCCTCCAGCCCTTCATCGATATAATGCCGCACCTGTATACCATCAGCCAACAGCACCCAGCCGTTAATCGGGATCCAATGGTAAGCGTCCGGGGTACCCAGGAAAAGCCGCTCCAGGAAGGAAGCGGGTTGGGGCTGTTGGGCTTTAGGTACTTTAAGAAATGTCTTTTTGTACCCTACAGGCTTGGCACTCAGCTCTACCACCATTCTGTTGGCATTAGGCGATTTATCTGAAGCGAGCGGGTAAGCAAAAATAGCCACCAGCACCACTAAGGCAATTACCGAAGAAGCGACTGACGCTGTTTTGTAGCGTTTAAAGAAGGATAGCAATCTTTTAATAATTAAATTTTTGTCGCAAATTAAGGTTTTTATCGGCAATGCTTCACAACCTTTGTGCTATATGGATATCACCGCTCAGAAAACACCCGGTTTTTTTGAAAGCCGCGAAGGATTGGCGAACCATAAAATATTTCAACCTTATTTCTAATTTTACTTAACTTTGCTGTTTGTCCCATAGGGGCATTAATCACCTAAATATTTGTCAAGGAATGAATAATTCTCAAAAAACATTTTTATTTGCTACCGCATTAGTTGTTTTTGCCATCGTAACCCGTATTATCAGCGTTGAGAACGCCTGGTTCAACTTCGCCAGCATTGGCGCCATCAGCTTATTCAGCGGTGTGGTATTTAAAAATAAGCCTTATGCTATCCTGTTGCCTTTAGTTGCATTCCTGGTTTCCGACGTTTATATAGAAATAACCAAAGGTTACGGTTTCTACGGGGCATCCCAATTCTTTGTATATGGCAGTATGTTGTTGATTGTGTTAATGGGTAGCCTGATGAAACGCATTAATACAGTGAACGTGCTTGGATTTTCATTAGCAGGATCCCTGTTATTCTTCCTCTTAACAAATTTCGGCACCTGGTTTGCCGGTTATTTTGCCACACCTGAAATGCCCGCGTTATACCCGATGAATTTCTCCGGCTTGATGACCTGTATGGAAATGGGTATTCCCTTTTACCGCAATACCCTGATCAGCGATGTATTGTTTAGCGGCGTGCTATTTGGTGCTTACGCACTATTCAGTGCTGCTTATCAAACAAAAGCGATTAAGCCTGCTGCCAGACATTAATGTACATATTATAAAATATATTATAAAAAAGGATAAGGGCGGACCAATTGGTTCGTCCTTACCCTTTTAAGTGCTTCTTGTACACCTCTTCCCTTATACTACCTGCTATAAAAGCAGCACCGTAATTGTGTAGCCACTATTTACCTATATGCATTTACCAGAACAAAGTAAAATGTGTACCTTTGCAGACTTTTGTAATACAATGAATAAATCAGTAGCCTTTCATACATTGGGTTGTAAACTCAATTTTTCTGAAACCTCCAGCCTGAGCCGTAGCCTGGAAGCGGAAGGTTATGTAAAAACCAACTTTGACGATATTGCAGATGTATATGTGATCAATACCTGCTCCGTTACGGAAAATGCCGATAAAGAATGCCGGCAGATCGTAAGAAAAATCCAGCGGAAGGCACCGGAGAGCATGGTAGTCATAACCGGCTGCTACGCCCAGCTCAAGCCTAAAGAAATTTCCGAAATTGAAGGCGTGGACCTTGTACTGGGCGCTGCGGAAAAATTTAACCTGGCCAAACACATCAAAGATTACGATAAAAGCCAGGGCGCTAAGATCCATAGCTGCGACATTGAAGACGTTAATGGCTTTAATGCCTCTTACTCTATAGCTGACCGTACCCGAACTTTTTTAAAAGTACAGGATGGTTGTGACTATAATTGTTCCTTCTGTACCATTCCTTTAGCCAGGGGACACAGCAGAAGCGACCTGATAGAAAATGTGCTGGAAAACATAAAATCGCTTGCAGCGGGCGGTACGAAAGAAGTCGTGCTTACCGGAATCAATTTAGGCGATTTTGGCAAAGGCAACTATGGCGGCAAGAAAAAAGAAGAAACCTTTTTCGAACTCGTGCAGGAGCTGGATAAGCTCGATGACATCAAACGTTACCGTATTTCCAGTATTGAGCCCAACCTCTTAAGTAATGATATCATAGACTTTGTTGCAGCAAGCCGGCATTTCATGCCCCATTTTCACATTCCGCTGCAAAGCGGCAATAACGAGATCCTGGGCAAAATGCGGCGCAGGTACCAGCGGGAACTGTATGCGGACCGGGTGCAGCGCATTAAAGAAAAAATGCCCCACTGCTGTATCGGTGTAGATGTGATTGTAGGCTTCCCGGGCGAAACAGAGGAGCATTTTGAAGACACCTTCAATTTTCTTCATAGCCTGGATGTATCCTACTTCCACGTATTCACCTATTCTGAGAGAACCAATACGCTGGCCACAGAAATGGCGGACATAGTGCCTATGCAGGTGCGCAACGAGCGCAATAAGCGTTTAAGAAATTTATCTTACCAGAAAATGCGGTATTTCGAAGCCCAGCATGCCGGGCAAAGACGGCCTGTGCTCTTTGAACACAAAAATAAAAACGGGATAATGGAAGGCTATTCCGACAATTATATCAAGGTACAGGCTGCCCATAAAGAGGAATTAGAAAACAAAATTGTTGACTGGATCCTTTAAACATCTCTCATTAATGGCCGGGAAACCGCGTCATTTACTCCTGTATATTAAGCTTAAAAGCGTTATCTTTGCCGGGCAAAATAACGCTTTTAATTTATGAAATTTTTTATTGATACGGCCAATTTAGAGCAAATTAAAGAAGCTAACGATTTCGGCATCCTGGACGGGGTAACGACCAACCCTTCTTTAATGGCTAAAGAAGGCATTAAAGGTACGGAAGCCATCCTGCAACACTATAAGGATATTTGCAGCATCGTAGACGGCCCGGTAAGTGCGGAAGTATTATCCACTGATTTTAAATCAATGGTTGAAGAAGGCCAGAAGCTGGCAGCACTTCATGACAATATCGTCGTAAAAATCCCGATGATCAAAGACGGCATCAAAGCCATCAAATGGTTTACTGATAACGGCATCCAGACCAACTGCACTTTGGTTTTCTCTGCAGGCCAGGCTATTTTAGCGGCTAAAGCGGGTGCTACGATGGTTTCTCCTTTTATCGGTCGTATTGATGACAGCAGCTGGGACGGCATCAACCTGATCAAACAGATCGTTGATATCTATAACGCTCAGGGATTTATGACGGAAGTATTGGCGGCATCTATCCGTAATCCTTTGCATATTGTGCGCTGTGCGGAAGTAGGTGCGGATATCTGTACCTGCCCTTTGAATTCTATCCTGGGTCTTTTAAAACACCCTCTGACCGATATTGGCCTGGCACAGTTTCTCGCCGATGCCAAAAATTTGTAATAATTTATCTTTTGCCTGCCCTTAAGTTCAGGCAATTTAACCTTATATTTGCGTATCGGGCAAGAAGCGCCCGGTACGCTTTTTTTATATATAAGATTTACGCCAATAAAAGATAATGATCGAAGTCAGGAATGTCAGGAAGAGCTTTGGTGACAAAGAAATCCTCAAAGATGTAAGCTTTACCATGTATACGGGCAAAACCAATCTGATTATCGGAGCCAGCGGCAGCGGTAAAACGGTAATGATGAAATGCATGATTGGTTTGATCAAACCGGATGAGGGTGAAATCCTTTACCACGGCGAAGATATTACTAAAATGGAGGAAAAGGAGCGGATAGAAATACGAAGGCAGATTGGTATGCTTTTTCAGGGTTCGGCATTATTTGACAGCATGACAGTGCAGGAAAATGTGATGTTCCCCCTCAACATGTTTACCCAGGATAATTTTAAGAAGAAGCTGGAGCGCGTCAATGAAGTGCTATCTAAGGTAGAGTTGACGGATGCCAACAAAAAATACCCGGCAGAGATCAGCGGCGGGATGAAAAAACGGGTCGCGCTGGCGCGGGCGATCGTATTAAATCCTAAATTTTTATTTTGTGATGAACCGAACTCGGGCCTTGATCCGCAAACCTCTTTAGTCATTGATAACCTGATCAGCTCGTTGACTAAAGAATACAACATGACGACGATTATCAACACGCACGATAT
>CAXYKQ010000257.1:0-5533 GCA_964277835.1 uncultured Edaphocola sp.
GTGGGCATTGAGCTCCTGGCTTCAACAGTTTAGTCTCAACCAATTCCTTTCCGTCACTTCGGGCACAAACGAAGAATAAATGTTTTATGATGAAGTTTGCGAGCAACGCTCTGGAATGAAGTCGAGACGTCTCAAATAGTGATTAGTGAAAAGTGAGAATTGAATAATTACAGATCATGAAGGGCAAGTGTGTGAATTTTGCGGCATTTCGAGCGAATGAAATATAGTGAGGGATCTATTTGGGGGCTAATAATCGGTTGTAAGCAAAATGACTATTCTCATTCATAGCCCATCACCTGCCACCCGTTAACAATTAACAATCTATAATTAACCATTAATAATTAATAAAAGCATGTTCAAAAGTATACATCCCAAACTCCCCATGCGGGATTATAAAACCACCCGGGCATTTTATATCGGTCAGTTGGGGTTTCATCAACTCGGTGACGCGCATTTTGAGCATTACCTTATGGTACAGAAGGATAACATAGAGTTGCACTTTTTCCTGTTCCCCGAACTGAACCCACTGGAAAATTACGGTCAGGTATACATCAGGGTGGACAATATCGAACAGCTCAACCAGGAACTGCTGGCAAAAAATATCCGTTTCGCGGACTTAGGTAGACTCACTCTAAAACCCTGGGAACAATGGGAATGCGCCATACTGGATCCGGACCATAACCTGCTGACTTTCGGACAATCCCTGCAATAAAAAATCCCCGTCTACCGGGGATTTTCGTCAGTTTTATCCAAACAGCTTATACTGTCATTTCTTTTACGTCCTCAGCGATCACTAATCTGCCCGCTGTTTTCGCTTTGATCTCTTCAACGGTTACGCCGGGCGCATATTCTTTCAACAAAAAGCCTTCGGGGACAATTTCAAAATAACCCAGGTCGGTCACTACGCGTTTTACACACTTTAAACCGGTAATCGGTAAAGTGCATTCCGGCAATAACTTAGAATTACCTTCTTTATCGGTATGCATCATCGCCACAATAATATTCTTAGCAGCAGCAACAAGATCCATTGCCCCACCCATACCTTTTACCATTTTACCGGGAACTTTCCAGTTGGCAATATCCCCCTGGTCTGAAACTTCCATAGCGCCCAAAACCGTAAGGTCTACCTTCCCGGCCCGGATCATACCAAAGCTCAGCGCGCTGTCAAAAAAGCTGCCACCGGTACGCAGGGTCACCGTTTGCTTACCGGCATTGATCAGATCCGGATCCACATCGGCTTCAGCAGGAAAAGGACCGATACCCAGCATGCCATTCTCACTTTGCAGTTCAATTTCAATATCTTCCGGAACAAAATTAGCAACCAGTGTCGGCACGCCTATACCCAGGTTAACATACATACCATCCTTAAGTTCTTTTGCAATGCGTTGTGCGATCTGCTCTCTGTTAAGCCCCATTTTATTGGTTTTAAAGGTTTGTTTTAAGATGCTCCAAAAGTAGTATAATATTTCTATTTGGACAATAAGATTAATAGGTAAATTCTGCCTTAAAATTAACCCGTTCCCGGGCTTTGGTTACCACCTTCCAGTTGCCCCGGTATTGAATAAAATAGGGGAGGAGCTCATCACCGACCTGCCTTAAGGTAACATACATATCTACATCAAAATCATAACCTAAAGCATCGTAGGATAGAGAATAATCTCTTGCGATTATAGAATAGTCGCCGGGATTAAACCAGGTAATGAACCGGTTAATGACGACTTTTTTGCGGTATTCGGGTTTCGGCACCGCAGCAAACTTGTAAGTCTCCACACCATACTTTGTTTCGGCACTAAGACTAAAATCGTACATTTTGGCTACATCAGGTTCAAAAATGCCGACTTTATTGCCAATAAAAGGCAATCCGGGGATATTTGCACCCGGGTTGAACATAAGGAGCTTCAATTGCACTTTACTTTTTTCAATACGGTTCAAACCGGAAAGCTCCCTCGTCACAGATCCTCTCACCGTATTATTTTCGTGGCACACCTTACCACTTGTAAAAAACAGGCTGGCATATAGTTGGGCCGTGAAGTAATTATAAGCGCCCTTTTTTGTGTAGAAGTCGCCGGTTACTTTCTCTTCCAGCGTTCTCATTGTTCTGCAGCCATCCCGGTAGATTTGCTTGGTCTCACTCTCCAGCGATGCAACACTTTCTCCCTTTTTATTGAGGCAATTAATGTAATTCTCTGCATTGTAAGACTTTAAGCGCATTGTTTTAAATGCTTTGTAGAAGGTAGTGTCTTCCCGGATCAGCCGTATAAAGTTCGGAACATCGAAACCCTCATTCCTGGCGCGTACGATGAATGTATCCAGGGTAATGTTCTCCGAAAACGCAGTAGTGTCTACCTCCTGTCCACAAGAAAGGTCAGGGGCCGAAAGTGTTATCATTAAAATGAATGCGGTAAGAAAATAATTACGAAACATCTTGACTGGATTGAAGCGCTGCTGCAAATAGGATATCTTCCGGTGTGGTAATCTTCAAATTAGACTTTTCGCCGGCCAGCAGGTGTACGGTTACACCATATTGCTCCACTACACTCGCCTCATCGGTGAAACCCGGTTGATAGGGTTGCTCGAATGCCGGTAAAAGGACCGAACCCCTAAAAGTCTGCGGCGTTTGCACCGCTCTTAAACTTTCCCGGTCAACCATGGTTGATCCCTCTTGCCCCTCTATGCGTCGGATAGAATCGGTAACGGGCACCACAGGTATCGCACTGCCAAAATGCTCCGCCGCTGCATGGCAGCTAAGGATCAGTTGAGAGGATATCAAAGGCCTGACTCCGTCGTGAACAAAAATAATGTCCTCTTCCGTGGTACACCCGAGCCCGTTTTTCACACTTTCAAACCGGCTGCTTCCGCCTGCGACAATGGTAATATCCATTCCTGAACTGAAATGTTGCAGTACACTATTGGCATAACTGAAATGAGATTGCGGCAGTACCAATACAATTCGTATACCGGGGATCGCCTCTGAAAATGCATTTATAGAATAATAAAGTACGGGCTTCCCGTTTAAGGGTAAAAATTGCTTCGGGATAGCATTTTGCATCCTGAGCCCCTGGCCTCCGGCAACGATAAGGGCTACAGCATTCCTGGTTTCTTGTATCATTGGAGTCGTTAAGTGACCAAAATTAAATGAATCTGTTTAAATCCTATTCTAAAATGTGATTTAAGCTTATTTTTAATAGTCGTTTATGGCAGTATGCCGGGATCTCTCAAATTCAAAATTCTTAAAAGATGCTTAATTTACATTTGGCGGCGCTAAAAATAAAAGGAAATTATGGTTATACAAGCGTAAATAAATACTTTCGTGTATATATCTGAATTTTTATGAAAAAGATCTTACTGTTGCTTAATGCAATGCTGTGTTTTTTTATTAGCTGTACCGCACAAAAAGGCAGCGATAACAGCCGCATCCCTGAATCTATTTATGATTTTAAAGTGGAGGGATTGAGTGGCGAAACAATAGATTTTGCCCAATTTAAAGGCAAAAAAATATTGATTGTTAATACCGCCTCCAAGTGTGGACATACGCCTCAATACGAAGAACTTGAACAACTTTATAAGACCTACGGAGATCAATTAGTCATTGTAGGCTTCCCGGCCAACAATTTCATGTGGCAGGAACCCGGAAGCAATAAAGAAATTGCCGAATTTTGTCAGAAGAACTACGGCGTAAGTTTTCCTATGGCGGCAAAAATTTCTGTAAAAGGAAAAGATATGGCGCCTATTTACCAATGGCTTACGGAAAAAAAATACAATAAAGTTGAAAGCAGCAAAGTGAGCTGGAACTTCCAGAAATACCTCGTAGACGAGCAAGGTAAATTAGTCCGCCACTTTGAGCCGGGCATGAAACCTTTAAATGAAGAAATTGTCAACGCTATAAAACAATAAAAGTGAAAATAAGCTACAAAATTGTTTATATAATATTTACAATTTGCTCATTATCAATAATATCCTGTGTAAAAGATAAGCCTAATAAGAATGGTACTGACCCGGATTTAAATGACAATCCAAAGGCAATAATCGCTAATGAAGGCGTTTTCAACGGCGGCAATGCCTCTCTGAGTTATATAGACCTCTCTGAACACAAAGTCTACAATGACGTGTACAGAATACAAAACAACAAAGCATTGGGAGACGTGTTCCAAAGTATGACTGCTGACGACAAATATCTTTACCTGGTTATAAATAATTCCAATAAAATTATTAAAGTTGACCGGAAAACGTTTAAATACGTGTCAGAAACCAGCATCTCGCAACCAAGATATATATGCATGATCGGAAATGATAAAGCACTGGTTAGCAGCATGTACCGATCTAAACTTCAAGTGATTAATTTAAATAACAACCAAATCACCAAAGAGATCAATATGCCTTATCCGAATACAGAGGGTATGCTTGCAGCAAACGGGAAAGTGTACATCTGCCCCTGGAATCCCCAATGTAATTGCATCTACCAGTTTGATATCGGCACAGAACGGATTGAAGACAGCATCCTCATCAGCGGCTATGCACCCACACAGGCTATATTAGATAAAAATAACAAAATATGGGTCTTCGCCGGCAATCCATATAGCAATATTCCGGCCAGTATTACGCAAATAGATCCAGTAAATAAGCAAATAATTAAATCGTTCATTTTCAATGGAGAAGAAGAGATAATTAAACCAATTTTCAATAAAAGCGGAGATGTGTTCTATTACCTTGCGGTAAGGTACAACAGTAGTACCGCAAACGATTATAATGGTTTATATAAAATGAGTATAGAGGACAGCCAGATACCACCTGAAGCGTTGGTGAAAGCACAAGCACTTCAGTATTTTTGGGGATTGGGTATAAATCCCGCCAACGGGCATATATTCCTGGGTGACCCCAAGGGCTTTATCCAAAGTGGTACTGTGTCTGAATATACAGAACAGGGGCAATTACTGAACGAGTATAGCGTAGGCCTCGGCCCGGGATTTTTTTACTTTGATTAAAAATGTTAAATATAAAAAGTGGTATTTGATTTGCCTGTTTACCCTATGGCAATGTACTACTTATTGCATTGGTCAAGAACAACCTAGCAACTATAAGCTAAAGTTGTACACAGATACTTTAGACGCTGAATTTTTACCCGGAACTTTTAAAGATTCTCTTGCCGTAACTGAGGCACTTAAATCCAGGATTAAGCAGTTACACAGGCAAGGGATGCTTGCCGCCAATATCGATTCCTTGCAGTATCGCCATGACACCGTAACCGCATACATACACAAAGGCAAAATTTACAGGTTCGGTAGAATCAATTTTGATTCCATACCTGCAGGTTTGCTCAATGTAACCGGCATCAGTACCGTACAATACGAAAATAAGTTGCTGGAACCGCAGAAACTCATCCAGCTGATTACGAAGATACTAACCTACGCAGAAAACAACGGCTACCCCTTTGCTTCCATGACCTTCAGGAACAGCCTGTTATCGGATCAAGGAATATTAGACGCCAATATCATCTACAGGCAAGGAAAAAAAATCACGATAGATACCATTGAAA
>CAXYKQ010000258.1:0-10202 GCA_964277835.1 uncultured Edaphocola sp.
GGTGTCGGCCGTTCTATTATGGTAGAGAATAAAGAAGAAGCCAACCTGATCAGTGCAGATCGTACTAATGGTACCTCGTCTAACCTTAAAGGGGGCCGCAGAGAAGCTAAAATTGATAATTTCGGCGAAACAAGGCTTTTGAATTTTTACAGTGCTGTAGGTATTAATTTTCAGAATATCGCCTCTAATGATGCAATTATTCAAACAAAGATGAACGAGTTGGGCAAGGAAGGTTGGGAACTGTCTCATATCGCTGCCGGTGTAGAATCTGACGCCGGTGAAAAGGATGGTAAAGGCATTTTTATTACCCGCTACATTTTCAAGCGTAAAGTATATGATGGTGAATAGTCATCCCGGGAATGTAAACACGAAATAAAGTTTTATTTTTACTGATGCCCTAAATTTTCACGGCCTTGAAATGCTCAACACAATTCTTTGTACTCTTTGCTGTTTTATTAGCAGTTTCCTGTCATAAAACGCATGTCACAGAAAGTGTAGTGATGCCGGGAGAAGTTTTCAGGCTATTTAAAACACTAAGTATATTGAAAAGTGATACACTGTAACTGGTAGATCAATTATATGATGTCGAAACACTTATTGTTTGGTAAAAGAACAAAAAACGCAGCTTATATTGCTGCGTTTTTTTTGGTAAAAAATAGGTTGTTCGTTTAAAGCTTTTAAGGCAAAGCCTTCGTCTTTTTTTGTTGCAGTCATAATGTTGTCCCTTTGAAATAAACAGGGCTCTGCTCTGTTGTTGGTATAAAGGTATTTTAGCGTTTAATTAGCAGCGCATCGTGTATTTCTCCATGATTATTACCTACTTTTATTGCTTATCATTACAACCCTAAAAACAAGCAATATGAGTATAGAAGTTACACAAGCAGAGTCAGGTGCAAAAGGAGCATTTGAAGCATTTGAAGGAGATACAAAAGCGGGAGAAATGACGTACACCTGGGCAGGAGAGGATAAGATCATTATTGATCATACAGATGTAGATCCTGATTTTGGCGGACAAGGCGTCGGCAAAACCATGGTCCTTGCAGCAGTAGAATTTGCCCGTGAAAAGGGCATCCGGATTATGCCGCTTTGTCCCTTTGCCAAAAGTGTATTTGATAAAAATGAAGACCTGAAGGACGTTTTATTTTAAGTAAGTCTTTTATAATAAATGGACACGCAATTTATTATTCAGCAGTTGGAGGAATTTGGTATTACTCCAACTGTTCGGGTTTTCAGGCGCGGCGATTACCTTTTCAGGGCCGGCTCCGCGGCCACGGAAATTTATTTTATAAAAGAAGGCAGCGTGCTGGTCAGTTGCGACCTGGGACAGGATAGCCCGCAGATTATAAGATTTGGCTATGCCGGGAGTTTGATCACTGCATTAGATACTTACCTGGGTGGAAAAGCCAGTATCTATAACATTGAAGTGATAAAACAGGCTAAGATTTATGTTATTGGCCGGGAAGCAATGGAACAGTTCTGGAGCAGCAATGCCGAGAGACAGCAATTATGGAAAGCAATTGTGGAAAGCCTGGTTTTGCAACAAATGGAAAGAGAGATAGACCTGTTGATTGCCGAGCCGAAGTTACGCTACCAGCGGGTGTTAGCGCGCAGCCCACAGCTATTCCAGGAAGTACCGCAAAAGTACATTGCCAATTACCTCAGGATGACCCCGGAAACCTTGTCCAGATTGCAAAAGTCTTGATTTCAATCATTTTTTTAGCGTATATTTATTGAGATCTTTGCAGAGAAAATAACACAACAGATGAAAATAGCTACAGAACAACTTTTGACCCAATTGAAAACGGACCTCGGCCGGCAGATCAAGCAGACACGGAACCTGAACCAATTATCTTATGAGGCCCTGAACTGGCGCGAACGTACGGAAACCTGGTCGGTACTTGAGTGTATCGAGCACCTGAAAAGATATAACGACTTTTATATCCCGGAAATTAAAAATAAGATGGATGGAACTCCCGCGAAAGCTAATCTACAGTTCCGTTCCGGCTGGCTGGGCAATTACTTTGCCAATGCCATGTTGCCTAAAGAGCAATTGAACAAGATGAATACGTTTAAAGAGATGAATCCTCTTAACAGTCGCCTCGATATGGTATTGCTGGAAAATTTTGAGCAGCAACTTATATCGCTGAACCAATTGGTGGAGCGCGCAAAGGAATATGATCTTTCTAAAATAAAAACCAGCGTCAGTATCTCGAAATGGATCAAGTTGAGATTGGGGGACACTTTTAGGGTGGTAGTCAATCACCAGACGCGTCATTTTGCCCAGATTGATAAGGTAATTAAAGCAATGCCACAATAAAAGATAAAGAGGCTGTCCCAAAAGGTCGTTTGCGCCATTTCGACTGTAGCACAGCGAAACGGAGAAATCTAAAAATAAATGTTTTTTGCATTAGAGATTTCTCGACTTCATTACATTACGCTCGAAATGGCGACCTTTTTAGACACTGCCTTCGTCTTTTTTATAAATATGCTTAGTCGGAACGACTCTTTTACCACTGATCTTCCTCACCATATTCCTGAGTTTACGGTCCACGGCCAATAAAATCTTTTTTACCGGTTCTTCCGGTCTCCCATAAAAACTGGTTACGTGAAAGTAGTCTTCAGCGGCAACCGGGGTAGGCGAGAAATAATAATTGGAAACACAACACCTGCTGGCCGCTACAGTTACCTTACTCACAGAGTGTATGGATGTTTTATGCGTCACCATTAAAGCCAGCCGGTTAAAGGCAGAAACCAGCGTGCGCTGCGGTTTGTCGGTACCCTGGTCCCAAAGTTCCAGGTTGCCGCCATGCGCCAGTTCCCAACCCGGGGAAACGTAATAAAGCAGGTTGAGCACCCTGTATTTTTCCTGGTGATTGTCATGAGAATTGTCCAGGTGCGGGTTCAGGAAATTACCTTGTGACATCAGGCTGATACCGCCGGCATATAGATGTTCGTCGGGGCTCATATCCGGTATACCTGTTATCGCCTCACAGATCGCCACGACTTCAGGTTGCTGAAATGCGTATATGGCTTCTTCTAAGAGCGGGTGATAGAGGTTCATCTGGGCTGCCACTTTTTTATACTCTCTTATAGACCGGTGCTCCCCCATTTGTTCAGCGCTCGGAAACGCTTCGTAGATGGCCCTGGCTATATTTTCGGGAAACAGGTTGTCGATGTAGCAAGTGCTGATCCGGCCCTTGGTGTGAAATTCATTTCGTAGCGCTTCTTTTTCTTCTTTTAGTCTTTTGCTGATGATGGCGGCAAGTTCGACTCTGGAGTAGGGGCTGTTCATTTATCCATGGCATTTATAAAGTACGGTACAAAAGTACCAAAAAGCGGGAAACTCTGCCTCAATTAAATGCGCGGATGTGGCGTTCAAGCGGATCAGTTTTATAAAATCATTCATATTAAATACTTTAAACTTAAGCATAATAGTCGTACCTTTGCACCTCAAATTTTCAGCCAAAAATGATTAATGTAAATAATGTCTCCCTTCGTTTTGGGAAACGTATATTGTTTGAAGACGTAAATATTAAATTTACAGAAGGGAATTGTTATGGTATTATCGGTGCGAACGGCGCCGGTAAATCTACTTTTATAAAAATATTATCTGGTGAGATTGATCCTACTTCCGGTAGGGTGGAAATCTCTAAGGGTATGCGCATGAGCGTATTAAAGCAGGATCATCATAAATATAACGAAACAGCGGTTTTGCAGACGGTAATGATGGGTAACCAGGAGTTATTCAGGATTATGGAAGAGAAGGACGCATTATACGCTAAAGAAGATTTCACGGAAGAGGATGGGTTACGCGCCGGCGAACTGGAAGGGATCTTTGCAGAAATGGATGGATGGAATGCCGAAAGTGATGCAGCAACTTTATTAAGCAATCTGGGGGTTACCGAAGACAAACACTACAAAAATGTAGAAGAGCTGGATGGTAATGAGAAGGTAAGGGTATTGTTAGCACAGGCTTTATTTGGTAACCCGGATATCCTGCTGCTCGATGAGCCTACCAATGACCTGGATCTGCAAACGATCGGTTGGTTGGAAAACTTCCTGGCCGACTATGATAAGATCGTCCTGGTGGTGTCCCACGACCGTCACTTCCTGGATACCGTGTGTACGCACGTTGCAGATATAGATTTTGGAAAGATCTCTATCTTTACGGGTAACTATTCCTTCTGGTATGAGTCCAGCCAGTTGCTACTGAAACAACGTACTGATGCGAATAAGAAAGCAGAAGATAAAATCGCAGAATTAAAAGAATTCATCGCCCGTTTCTCTGCCAATGCCTCTAAATCCAAGCAGGCAACCTCCCGTAAGAAAGCTCTGGATAAGATTAAGCTGGAGGATATGGTGGCTTCTACCCGTAAATATCCTGCGATCCTGTTCAACAACCAGGTACGCGAAGCCGGGGATCAGATCCTGGAAGTAAAAGGATTATCTAAGAAATTGAATGGTGAGTATTTGTTCAAAGATGTTTCATTTGATATGAAACGTGGACAAAAACTTTCGGTACTTTCTGACAACTCTTTAGCCACAACTGCTTTTTATAAAATACTTTCCGGTGAAGACACTGATTTTGAAGGCGAATTCAAATGGGGCGTGACCATTACGCCTGCTTACCTTCCCGGTGATAACACCGAATATTTTGACGGGGTAGACCTGAACCTGATTGACTGGTTGCGCCAATATTCAGAAGAAAAAGATGAAACCTTTATTCGTGGTTTCCTGGGTAGGATGTTGTTCTCCGGGGAAGAAACCCTGAAAAAATGTAACGTACTTTCCGGGGGAGAAAAAGTGCGCTGTATGTTGAGCCGTATGATGATGGCTAAAGGTAACCTGCTGATGTTTGATGAGCCGACCAACCACCTGGATCTTGAGTCGATTACCGCTTTGAACAACGGTATGAAAGACTTTAAAGGTACCATCATCTTTACTTCCCGTGACCATGAGTTGACACAAACGGTTGCAGATCGTATTATCGAAATCTCACCGAATGGTATGCTGGATAAAGAAATGTCTTTCGACGAGTATATTTCGGACGAAAGGGTACAGACACAACGCGAAGAACTGAACAAAGTGAACGCATAAGCTGTTTTTGATAAGCGCTATTCAATGGGCTGACCGTAAGGTTTAGCCCATTTTGCTTTTCCCGGCTTTTTGGGATTATTAATTGTTAAGGGTCGATTACAGTTGCACTTATCATCTAACACTCATCACTCATCACCCATCACCTACCACTTACCACTTATCACTTACCACTCAATTAACCACTAATTGAGATGTCTCCACGCGCTATCGCTTGGTCGACATGACGCATGTTTGCATCATCACTTATCACTTATCACTCATCACCTATCACCCATTACTATCACGAAAAAAGCCACCATCTTTAAGACAGTGGCTCTTTATTGAATGTGTAATTTATTTCTGCTATTGCTTGAACAACTTCTTCACAGCCGTTCCCTTCTCGGTATGGATATGAATAAAATACATGCCGGCAGTTAACTGTTGAATATTTACAGTAAGCGGCTCACGACTGCTGTAATTACGGCTTTCCGTATATACTTGTCTGCCATCTATTGCCACAATACTTATGCCGGTGAGTTTATTGTTGTCTTTGATATATAATTTGAATTCAGCACTTGCCGGGTTGGGGTAGAGGTCAATACTGTTTTGTAAAGCTAATTGACGGATTGCCGTATGGTTGGTATCTACTCCCCCGGTATCGACGCCCCCGGTATCGACGCTGGCGCATACTCCGGCCCAGATACAATCCACCCATGCCGGGTTATCGACAAAAGGATTCCTGTTGCCCTGGTAGGTAAAGGCGGCGTTATTCCGGTCGATCTCTCTCTGACTTACCGGGTCCTGGTGGTGCCATTCCAGGAACAGGTCTACCTGCCATTGCTGTAGGCTCCGGGTACTGGTACCGTCGAGGATATTGCCCTGGTCAAAATTCGGAATTTTGTCCTGGTAACGCGTAGCAAAATAAAATACGGTGCGGGCAAAATCGCCTTTGAATTCATCGATCGGCTCGAAAACAGTGCCGCTGAATCCGCCGCTCACGTTAGGACCACGCTTCGTACCATTGGTAGACACCCAGTTGGGAGTGTTCACCTTACCATAAGGAATATTACCTCTCTGCCCATTTACTTTACCATCCGTAGGAATAACAAAATGGATATCGTTTTTCATGGGAGAAGCTGAGTTGAACAGGCTTTGCGGCACCGTGTGTTCCCGGTTAAAGCAGTCCCCTTCGTTGCTGTAATTACCACAACGGTCGCCGGGAGCAGTCAGGCTGTACGTATACTCATTCCCGTTTGGTTTTTCTGAATAAAGGTCGAGCAGCGTTCCGTCATTTTCGTAATAAAGGTCCTTGTCGGTAGTTTTATAGCCCTCATACAGTTGGCTGTAACCACGGTCGTTATGCCCGTTTTTGATGATGGTGTGTAATCTTGTTTTTAAGGCATATCCCGTAAGGCCGGCAGTGTCGGTGTAATACCCGGCAGGGGCCTGGGCAAATGCACCCAAGCTTAAAGAAGCTAAGGTAATTGAAAATAAAAACTTGGTCATTATGTAATAGAATAAAATTCCCGGCAAAGTTATTTCATTTTATACTAAAGTAACCCATCAATAGTCAAAACTTAACATCGCCGGCCGGGGCTTTAAATACTTAAGATATTTAGATAAGCATTACCTTTGCGCAAATTTTAAACACATCATGCAATTCAAGGCAAAAGGTTATAGTAAGGAGCTGCTTTTAGATTTATACAAACAGATTTTGAAACCCCGGATGATCGAGGAGAAAATGTTGATCTTGCTGCGCCAGGGAAGGGTCAGTATATGGTTTAGCGGGATCGGTCAGGAAGCAATCGCTGTAGGTGCTACTATGGCCCTGGACGCAGATGAATACATCATGCCGCTGCACCGTAACCTGGGTGTCTTTACTGCGCGCAAAATGCCTTTTTCAAAGCTGTTCTTACAATGGCAGGGTAAAAAAGAAGGGTATTCCAAAGGCCGTGAGCGTTCGTTTCACTTTGGCAGCAATGAGCATCATATTTGCGGGATGATCTCACATCTGGGCCCGCAACTGGCTATTGCAGACGGTATCGCTTTGGCGCATAAACTGAAAAAAGAAGAAAAGGTGTCCCTGGCTTTTTCGGGCGATGGCGGTACGAGTGAAGGGGACTTTCACGAAGCCCTGAATACGGCTGCCGTATGGGGACTGCCGGTTATATTCCTGATCGAGAATAACGGGTATGGGTTGAGTACGCCGAGCCGCGAACAATTTATTTGTAAACAATTAGCCGATAAAGCGATTGGTTACGGTATGGCCTCGAAAATTATCGATGGTAATAATATCCTGGAAGTGTACCGGGAAATCGCTGAGGCCCGGGAATACTGTATTCGCGAGCAAAAGCCAATATTGATCGAAGCGATGACCTTCCGTATGCGCGGGCATGAGGAAGCGAGTGGGGTGAAGTATGTACCTAAAGAATTGTTTGAAGAATGGGGTAAGAAAGACCCGGTACAGAATTATGAAGACTTCCTGAAAAAAGAAAAAGTACTTACCGATGAGCAGATCGAAACCTTTAGAAACGAGATCCAGCAGGAGATTGAGACAGGCCTCGAAATCGGCTTTGCAGCCCCTGCCATCACACCCGATACCGCGGAAGAGGTAGCGGATGTTTTAGTGCCGTATACTGCGACTAATACTAATACAAGTAGTATGGTGAAGTCGGAAAAGAAATTTATACAAGCGATCAGTGACGGTATGCGCCAGGCAATGGATAAACATCCGGAGCTGGTATTGATGGGGCAGGACATAGCGGAATATGGCGGCGCTTTTAAAGTGACGGATGGCCTGGTTGATGATTATGGTAAAGAGCGTGTACGCAATACGCCGCTTTGTGAATCCGCCATTATCGGCACCGCTTTAGGCCTTTCTATAAAAGGTTACAAAGCAATGATGGAAATGCAATTTGCGGATTTCGTAACGGTAGGTTTTAACCAGATCATTAACAACCTGGCGAAGATCCATTACCGTTGGGGGCAAAATGCCGATGTAGTCGTACGTATGCCCACCGGTGCCGGTGTAGGTGCCGGGCCATTCCACTCTCAAAGCAACGAGGCCTGGTTTACCCATACTCCGGGTTTAAAAGTGGTTTACCCTTCCAGTCCTGAAGATGCAAAAGGCTTGTTATTGGCCTCTTTTGAAGATCCTAACCCGGTTATTTTCTTTGAACATAAAGCATTGTACCGCTCGGTAAGCGGTCAGGTGCCGGATGAATATTACACCATAGAGATCGGTAAAGCAAAAGTAATACAGGAAGGTGATGACCTGTCCATTATCACTTATGGTGCCGGGGTCCATTGGGCAAAAGATTATGCGGCTAAACACCCTGAATTATCGATTGATATCCTGGACCTGAGAACCCTGGCTCCACTGGATTATGAAGCAATTGAAGCAAGCGTTAAGCGCACCGGAAAGGTATTGCTGCTACACGAAGATTCTTTAATTGGTGGGATTGGCGGAGAGATCTCTGCCTGGATCGCGGAAAACTGTTTCAAATACCTGGACGCGCCGATTGTAAGATGTGCGAGCCTGGATACGCCGATTCCATTCGCGATCGAACTGGAGCAGAACTTCCTGGCTAAAGGCAGACTGGACCAGGCAGTGGAGCAGCTGATCACTTTCTAAATTATGTAGAAAATTACCCTGTAAAAATCCCGTCAACAACCAGGTTGCCGGGATTTTTTTCAGATGTAATAATCGGGATATCTCGAAGTTTTAAAATGGATTTCCTGTAAAACAGTTTTTAAAAAATACTGTTTTGATCAGCAGGCTTATTGCTGCTTTCTCAGCAACCTCACGTTAGGTTGCAGCGTTAATAATAAGCTGTAAGAATAATCTAAACGACTATTGGTAAGATCATAGAAGGGTTGCAGTCTTACACTCAGGTTCACCAGCTTCGCTACTCTTTTTTCATAAGCCAGTCCTAATTGCACCATTTCCCGCTCCGGCTCCAGGTAATTTAAATTCCTGGGATTGCTACTGATCGACTGGTACAGGATGTCCCCTTTGGGAGCAATAAACCGGTCGCTCTTCCAATAGCTGATCGCCGCGTGGAAATGACGGAACATTTTCACATTCAGATTCGCGTAAACCGCCGAACCATTGGTATAGGGCAAACCGGAGTTTTCGGACAGGTCTTTATACATTAAATAGTTGGCGTTAAATCCAATCTCGTTAATCTCTTTCCGGCTCCGGCTTACCTTGAAAAGCGCGTTCAGCCCTATTGAAGCATTCACTATTGTGCTGGTCGGGTTGGTGGTCGTGTCTAACTGACCGCCGCTGTGGATCGCTAAAGCCTGTACGGGTATACCTACACTAAAGCGCCTGTTGTCGTATAGCTTCACATCGGTATTGTGCCCTACGGTAAACTGCTCGTTAAAATCCGAGAAGTAATACTGCTGTTTTTCCCAGTTGATCCAGGTTTCGGAATATATCTTCCGGCGGTCCACTTTCAGGCTGAAGCCTTCCTCCAGGTGATGGGTCATTAGCCGCTCATTGGCAAAAAGCGGGTCGTACAATTTATGATTAATGTTCGCATTGATATTGCCGAAACTAAGGCTATAGCCGTTCTTCTGTAAGCCTACCAGGTAGTAAGGGGCGACTTTCGCCATGCCTTCCGTCCCAAAATCTTTTTTTAAATAAACACCACCTTGTAATAGCAAATATTTGTTGGCTTTATACAGCAGGGTAGGGATGTGTTGTGTGCCAAATAGCGTGTAGCCGCTTGCAGTATTTAAAAAATACTCGTTGTTCTTGAAAAAATTATTGTTGTACCAATTCAGGTAAAGGCCATTATCTTCTTTCCAGATACGGTTGTTGCGGTTCTGTTCATTTTGATAAGATAGCTGAGCCCGCAACAACCCTGTACTTAAACATAACACAAGGCTGCTCAGAATAAATTTTTTCATAAAACAAGGTAGTAAAAAATGAGATGATTGGATTTGATGCCGGCCGGAACGCTCCGGCCAGGATCGATTGCACTGTGTTGTAATTGTAAATTCCGTACTATTCATCATTGCCTTTGACAATGTATTTGCTCCATTTTTCGATGACCGACTGCATATCTTGCGGAATAGGCGCTTCGAAACGCATTTCTTCCCCTGTTGCCGGATGGATA
>CAXYKQ010000259.1:0-3624 GCA_964277835.1 uncultured Edaphocola sp.
ACAGCAAAACCTGCTTTTTAATAAAGATTACCAGACCATTATGCGTTACGTAACTCCGGGACCTAACTCGGCAGGGTTTCCCGCAGAAGCTCCCGGTAACCTGGGAACCTTCATAGGCTATAAAATATTGAAAGCTTATGAAAATAAAACCGGCAAAACACCGGCAGAAATCCTTGCTAACGAAGACGCCAACAGCATTTTCCAACAGTCCAAGTACAAGCCATAAAAAAACTAACTAATAATTAAAACAATGAAAAAAATCTTAATTCCTGCCCTGCTATTGCTGCCTGGCCTGCCCGGGTATGCACAATTATCTAATACTGACAAGGTTTATTCCGATCAGAAATATGACAACCAGAATAAAGATACGATTGCCTGGGTAAAGGGCGCAACCTTCAACCTGGGAGGCAACCAAACCTTGCTGCACAACTGGGCTGCCGGTGGCGAGCTGGCCTCCCTGGTGGCCAATACCAGGCTGGACGCTAACCTGATCCGCTACTACGGCCGCCAGATCTGGTCGAATAACTTACTAATGGCTTATGGCATGCAAGCCAACTATTCTACCGGTTTTGAGCCGCGGAAGATAGATGATCGTATTGATTTTACTTCTAAATATGGCTATCGCCTGAAGCCGGAAGGAGATTGGTACCTGACGGGATTGATAAATGCGAGAACACAGTTGACTAAAGGCTTCAGTAATTATGACCGGCCCAACTGGCAGGATTCCAGTTCGTCGAATTTTCTTTCTCCCTTATATGTAATGGTTTCACCGGGCATAGAGTACCGGAAAGGAGAGATGTTCAGTGTTTTCTTTTCGCCTGCTGCCGGCCGGATGACCTTTGTAGACCGCTACTATACCAGCCAAAGCCCGGAAGGCGCTTTCGGCGTTGAAAAGGACAAAACAACACGCTTTGAGCTAGGCGCTTACCTATCGGCCCGTTTCAGCAAAGAACTGGTTAAAAACCTCGTACTTAAAAGCCGCCTGGACCTCTACTCTAACTATTTGGCCAAAGATGTAAAAGACAGCGTCGGCAACATTGTCAAAAAAGACAATCCCGGCAATATAGACATTATGTTCGACAACCTGCTGACCTACCGGTTCATGAAATACTTCAACGTCGGTTTTGCACTCACCGCAATTTATGACAATGACGTCCCTTACATCCCGGCTTTTGACGCGCAGGGCAATAAAATAAAAGAACCGATCGGCGGTTTGGGCTGGTGGCAGATCCGCCAGGGCTTTACGCTGGGCTTTACTTATAGTTTTTAACCTTTCTGCTATTTGATTTCACTAAAAACATCGTGCTTTTTGCGTATTTTTGTTTCAAACCATCTATATTATGAGTTATAACCTGAATTACAACAACAAAGAAAATGAAACCAACCTGGACGGAATCTTTAATGACAAATTAGCCGACCAGGGCGTGATCGCTAAATATATTACTAAAGTTTATGGCTGGATGTTCCTGGCTCTTTGCCTTACCGGCATTACTGCATTTTTAGTCGCTTCCAGCGAGTTTGCCCGGCAACTGATGGTTAATTCCAGGTTTATCTTCCTGGGTCTTTTTCTCTTACAATTGTTCTTAGTCGGCTATTTGAGCCTGAGGATCCATAAGATGAGCAGCGGTACGGCTACTGCTGTATTCCTGGCCTACTCCGTGCTGACCGGTGTCACCTTTTCAATTTTATTACTGGCCTACCCGGCGACATTACTGGCACAAACCTTTGGTATTACTGCCGGTACGTTCGCAGCGATGTCGGCTGTAGGTTATTTTACTAAAAAAGACCTTACTTCTTTTGGTCGCTTAATGATGATGGGGCTGATCGGTATCATTATCGCTTCTATCGTCAACTTTTTCACCGAGAGCGCAACACTGTACTGGATTATTTCCTACGTAGGCGTGGCGGTATTCGTAGGCCTTATCGCCTATGATACTCAAAAAATCAAGCAGTATGCCTTGTTGGAAGCAGAAGAGGACCGGAAAAAAGGTGCTATAATGGGCGCACTTGCCCTGTATTTAGACTTCATCAACCTGTTCCTGATGTTGATAAGAATCTTAGGCGGCGGGCGCAGAGACTAAAAATATTTTCTTATATTTGTTGTGATAACAGCCTTTTTTTAAGGCTGTTTTTTTATGAGTATAAAATAAAAATTCAACAGGAAGTGATTAAAATGAAGCAATTGTTGGCCCTGCCCTTTTTTATTTTTTGTTTTTTGTTTGCAAGCAGTGCCTTTGCCCAGGAGGAAAACAAAACTCCGAAAGAGGTCAAGGTGATATCAGAAAAAAAAGATGCCGAAGGTTTTGTTACCCGGGTAATCCAGTACACCCAGGACGGCATGCGGGTTACAAAAACGACGATTAGCCCACCGATGCCCAGCTTTAAAGACCGGAAACCTTACAATATAGATACGATGAATGCCGACTCCATGTTGGTCTACATTGACAAAACAAATTACCTGGTCGCCCTGATCTATAAACGCAAAAGAATCCGTCAATACCGCGCAGTTTTCGGACCCGACCGCTTAAAGGATAAGTTCCGGGAAGGAGACCGCAACACACCGGAAGGATGGTTTAAAGTACTGGCAGTAAGAGATAATGCCAACTGGGGTAAATTCATCCATATCAATTACCCGAATGAGGAATCTTTTAAAAAACACAACGAAGCGAAAAGTAAAGGCCTGATTCCCTCCAACGCGGGCATAGGTAGCGCTATTGGCATCCATGGTACTTATCCGAGTGGCGCCGGTATGGTGGAGATGGGACTTGGGTGGACCGATGGCTGCGTTTCCATGACCACTACAGATATCATGGATTTTTACAAGTTCATTAAGCCTGGTATGCGGGTTTATATCAAACGCTAATCACTTAGGTAAAATATTTCCCGGTAAATGGAGTTACATTCCCCGCCGGCATTTACCATTATTGATCCAGACGGATAAAGGCCCGATGATCGAAAAGCCTGATTTGATACGGTAAAATCATATTTTATTAAAACGCACAAGCACCGTTATTGCAGCGGTGCTTGTGTGTTTATGCGACACTTAACGAAAAGGCTATACTTGAATTGCATAACGATAAAAACTATCCTGCTTACCTTATAAGTGCCTTCTTTATCCTGTTCTCATCGGATTCTATAGCAATAGATTTGGCAGGCGAAGCAGTAGTTAAGATTTAAAAACAATCAACAGGAGCAAACTACAGTCTGCTCCTGTTAATTGCCTCATTTCATTTATTCAATCCGGCATTTCTATTGTAGGATCAAATACAGGATCAATAATTATCGTCGCACTAGTTTTTGCAGATATTCCTGAGTACCTATTTTTATTTTCAATAGGTATATTCCTGCCGGTATTCCGGAGCCGGGTATTTCTGCCTTAAAATAAACCTTTGACTGAGTCCAGATTTTTCTTCCATTCACATCAAACAGTTCCAACTGTGCCGGCTCAGCGGTAATGGGTAAATCCACGGTCCAGTTAGCAGAAGTGGGGTTTGGATAAATGGATATTTCGCCTGCAAACAAATGGGGTAAAGTACGGATCAAATGCAAAAGTTGTGGAACTTAAAAAAAATATAGCTTTGCATTCAGATGAAAAAAGAGATCCAGGACGGTTATTTTGCATTG
>CAXYKQ010000260.1:0-6058 GCA_964277835.1 uncultured Edaphocola sp.
GCTCAATATTCCCTTTATTATCTTATCCTACTTTAAAGTCGGCCGGCATTTTGCCATCCGTAGTAGTTTGACAATTTTGCTGATTGCCATCACTATGTATTTTATTCCTTTCCCCGAACTTACTCACGATAAATTATTGGTGGCGATGTTCGGAGGCTTCTTTATGGGTATCGGCATCGGTTTGTCCATGCGCGGAGGGGGTACCTTTGATGGTATGGAAGTGCTGGCGCTCCTTACCTTCAAGAGGAGCAGCTTTAGTATTACCGAGATCATCCTGGGAATGAACCTTATCATCTTCGTGATCGCAGCCGCATTCATGAAAGTGGAAACAGCCCTCTACGCGATATTGACTTATATTATTGCCAGCCAGACCACAAAATATGTAATCGAAGGGATAGAGGCGTATACAGGTGTCACCATTGTATCGGGCAACAGCGAAGCGATCAAAAAAGCATTGGTAATGGTCCTGAACCGAGGTATTACCGTGTATAAAGGAGAGCGTGGCTTTATGAAAGCAAGCTTTGAGGTCAGCAACGAGGTGGATATTATCTTTACAATAGTAACGCGCCTGGAGGTGAGAAGGCTTAAGAATATTGTTCATGAAATAGATCCCAAGGCATTTATTTTTACCCAGACCGTCCGGGAGCCGCAGGGAGGCATCGTAAAAGAGATCGTTAAACATTAAACGTAAAAATCAAATTTATGGCTGTAAAAAAAATTCCATCTGTAGACCTTCGGGATTTCCTGTCGGAAGATCCGGCCCGGAAACAGGAATTTGTCCATGCGATCGGCAAGGCTTATGAATCAATTGGTTTTGTCGCTTTAAAAGGACATTTTCTTTCCCCTGAGCTGGTGGAGCAACTGTACACATCTGTAAAAGCTTTTTTTGCCTTACCAAGGGAAGTCAAAGAGCAGTATGAAGTCGCCGGTATCGGCGGCCAGAGAGGCTTTACATCATTCGGGAAAGAGCATGCCAAAGGCAAAAAGGAAGGTGATCTGAAAGAATTCTGGCATTTTGGCCAATACCTGGACGAGGCCGATAAAGAAACATTCGGTTACCCGGATAATGTTTCTGTAAAAGAAGTTGCCGGGTTTGATGCTGCAGGTAAGGAGGCATACCGGCAATTAGAGAAAACCGGTGTTTACGTGTTACGGGCTTTGGCTTTATTCCTGGGCCTTGACGAGCAGTATTTTGACGATAAGGTGCTCAAAGGTAATTCCATCCTGAGGGCGATTCACTACCCACCCATCCTTGAAGAGCCGAAAGGTGCTGTCAGGGCGGGTGCTCATGGCGATATCAACCTCATTACCCTCTTAATGGGGGCCCAGGGAAAAGGATTGCAGGTGCAAAATCACGAGGGGGAGTGGATCGATGCCATTGCTGAAGAAGATGAGCTGGTAATCAATGTGGGTGATATGCTGAGCCGGCATACGAATAATAAATTGAAATCTACTATTCACCAGGTAGTCAACCCGCCGAGAGAGCTCTGGGGAAGCCCTAGGTTTTCTATACCTTTTTTCATGCATCCCATTAGCGAAATGGACCTGAGTTGCCTGGAGAATTGCGTGGATGCCGGGCATCCGAAACAGTATGAGGATATCACTGCAGGGGAGTTCTTAACCCAACGTTTGAGAGAGATCGGTTTGATCAAGTAACTAATAAGACCTGCTGACAGAGCAGGTCTTATTAGTTATAATGCTTTCGCTGAACATCAGCGAACCATCTTTTCGATGATGTATTTTGGTCTTTGCTTGACTTCTTTATAGATTTTAGCGACATACTCTCCCAGGAGGCCTACGCATAATAGTTGAATGCCCCCTAAAAAGTAAATAGGCAAAACGGTGGAGGTCCAGCCCATAGACGTCTCCCTGAATAGGTAAGAGTAAAGCGCATAAAGGCTGAGTAAAATACTGATGCTGAAAATACTGAAACCGCAGAAGGTAACAAATCGTAGTGGTTGTATGCTGAGGCTGCTGATCCCATTCCAGGCCAGCGAAATCATCTTCTTCAAATTGTATTTACTGGTACCGGCAAATCTTTCGGTTCTTTTATAATAAACCGTATCAGAAGCAAAGCCCAACAAAGGTACCATGCCCCTTAAGTAAATATTGCTTTCTCCGAATTGGCGGAAGGCATCCAGCGTCACCTGGCTCATGAGCCTGAAATCGGCATGGTTGTACACCGATTCGACGCCCATCCAGGACAATATTTTATAGAATAGGAGCGCGGATCCGCGTTTGAATGTAGAATCGCTGCCCCGGTCATCCCTTACACCATACACTATTTCCGCTCCCTGCCGGTATTTCAGGATCATCTCCCGGATGGCATCCAGGTCGTCCTGCAGATCGGCGTCGACAGATACGGTAATCGTCACATCATCAGCCTGGTGCAAACCGGCCAGCAAAGCATGTTGATGGCCGAAATTACGGGATAACTTTAATCCACGATATTCTGGATAGGTATGGCTTAGTGCCTCGATCTGTTTCCAGGTATTGTCTTTACTGCCGTCATCTACTAAAAGAATATAAGAGTCTTTATCTACCAGGTGCTCTTCCCGGAATGAGTGCAGGAGGGTGGTCAGCCGCGAGCTGGTTTCCGGCAGTACTTCCTCTTCATTATAACAGGGGATTACAATGGCTAAACTGGGTATGGTATTTCTCATGTTGATTATGCTGCGGTCAAAATTAGCTATTTAAGAGCTTTGGGTTGCAGAAAATAAAGAATTTTCATCGGGTCCCCGCAGGGATAATGTCGGCATTGTAAAAGAGGCTTGATGTGCTTGTTATTCTTCTTCTTCGGTATATTCAAACTGGTAATCCCGGCTGACACTTCCCGAGCGCTGCTCCCAATCTTTAAGTTGCCTATCCATAATCAGGAACCAGAGTGGGGGGATCCAGGAAACGACCAGCGATCCGGGATAGCCCAGGATCAGCTGAGGGCTGTTCGTCACTGAGCGCAGGGTCTGGTATTTCCTCGACGCTTTATAATGATGATCGGAATGCCGGGTGAGTTCCAGCAACATGATCCGGCCCAGGATATGATCGGAATTCCAACTATGCCAGGGCCTTACTTTTTCAAATTTCCCGGTTTCATCCTGCTGCCTGGCGAGGCCATAATGCTCTACATAGTTAATCGTCTCCAGTACGGTAATGCCAATGCCGGCCATAAGGATAAACCAAAGAACACACTGCCAGTCGAAAATGACATAAATCAGCCATAGAAAAGCCGCTTGTATTAAGGTAAAACGGATCATTTCATTGCGGAACGAGAACGCTTTCAGGCCCTGTTTTTGTAATCTTTCTTGCTCCAGTTTCCAGGCCAATAAATAATTGCCCAATATAGAGCGGAACAAAAAATGAAAAACCGTTTCTCTCCTTTTCGCCGTGGCCGGGTCCAAAGGGGTAGCTACATAATGATGATGCCAGCGGTTATGGGTAATGATGAAATGCATATACATAGAACTCAGGAGCAGCATTTTGGCCAGGAAGCGTTCCGTTTTGTTCTTGCGGTGGCCCAGCTCATGTGCCGTATTAATGCCCAGTACGGCGCAGCAAATGCCCATGCTCATTACCTTCCCGATCAGGACCCATAAAGGAAGCCCGGAATAAGTAAGAACATAAAAAGTATAAAACAGTAAGGCATACTGTAACGGGACATTGATATACAGGAGCCAGTCAAAAAAAGGATGTATTTTTTTCTCATTATAAGTCTGCTCCGTTTCATTTTTCCCGATTTCCGGGAACAGGTGGTCTAGTAGGGGAATTCCGACAAAATTCATCACAGGTACAAGGTAAGCACCGATACCGTCGATATATAAAGAGCTGAAAACGGCAAATGGTATTGACAATACCATCAGATACTTCATATCACTCCATTGCAGTCCTTTGGTCATGATTAACAAGCTTAATTATTTACGGATCACAAAACTGTTTTCATCAAAAACGAAAGAGGGATCCGTATTCATATCAATGATCATTTTTTGCGCATCCGCTACGAGCACCAGTTCAAAAGGCTGCAGGCTTTTGTTGCCCATAAAAGAATAGCCGACTTGCTTATCAGGTCCGAATGTGCCTTGCAATGCCAGTACCGTATTGTCCCCCATAGCGCGGTGGCGCTCGAAGCCCTGTTCCAGGAATTCAATAAAGCGGTCATGGTCCATGCCGGCATAAGTTTCTGCTTCATTAAGCATCGTGCCGATCATGGGCAGGTCCATCCTGATGATGAAAAAGAGCAGCATATCAGCCGGAATCGGTGTGTTCATGTTTTAAGGATTTTATAGGGGCTTTAAACAATTTTTAAAAGGTCCAGGTACAATTGCGCTTCTTTATCTGCGATTGCAGCCAGCATATCACTCAATTGTGCGCAGCCAGATTGCATGGCTTCCCCTGTAGTTTTCGCCGTCTTGCCGGCTTTCAGGGCAAAATTGCGCCAGTCGGCAGCTATCGATCTCAATACTGCGGCCTGCATTTCCAGTTCCGGGCTATTTAGTTTTACTGCCGCTTCTTCCAGGAAACGGGCATAGATAAGGCGGAAGCCGGAGCCCCCGGTGCCCACGATCTCCTGCATCCTCACGATATTGGTCAGGTAAAAGGCCACTTGTTCATCGCTGAATTTCTGCGGGTATTGGCGTATGCCCTTAGCCAGCCTGCGCATGCCCTTCAGGCCCGCCCAGGGATACATTTTACTCAGCATTCTTTTACACATCTTCCGGATGCCTGCCCGTATGGCCGCTTCCAGCGATACTTTCGGATTGAAGTCGGTAACATGATACATCCTCCCTTTAGCGCCGAGGAAGCCCTTACCGAAACGCGCTTTGGCCAGTGCCTCACCGCTGATCTTTACCGGGAATTCGATAATGGAATCACTTACCAGGTAATCTTCCCCTTCTTTGCCATAAACAATGATATTGTGGGCGCTGAACTCAAACTTAAAAATGTCGGGCAGGTACGCCAGGTGAAGCATGTTGGTAAACAACCCGGCCGGCTTTTTTGCGGCCAGCAAAGCGTCCAGGTCCTCCATTCCTTTCCGTGCATCCTTATAGGTACGCACTGTGCACTTTACTCCCAGGCTTTTAGCGGCCATTTTGAATACCTGCCCCGGGAAAAACCGGAAGGTGGTAGTAGGGGCGCCCATAGTCTTCAGGAAAGTAACATGGGCAAAGTACAGCCCGGCGCCGATCCCAAAAATCATTTCTTCCGAAAGAGGGAGGCCATAGCTGGTAAAAAGATTTGATACTGCACCGCTTTCGCAATGATGGTGTACCTGGTGCTGGTAGGCTGCTATTGGTGTATTCGGTGTCGGGGATTGTATTTTTGTGGACATCTTATAAATTCAAATAAGAAAAATGCAAGGTGTAGGGTATGATTGCCGGGAGAACCATTTTAAGGTTCGAAAATACCGGCGCCCTGCCGGATCAGTTCCGGCTCGTCGTGGACCAGGCTGATGACCGTGGACACTTCCGTATTCCCGATACCGCCATCAATGACCATATCTACCAGGTGCCCGAACTGGTCGTGTATTATCTCGGGATCGGTATAATACTCGACAAACTCGTTCTGGGGAAGCGAAGTACTCATGATCGGGTTACCCAGTGCATGGGCGATCGCCTGGGAGATCTTATGATCGGGGACACGGATACCCACCGTATCTTTTTTTGTCTTTAAGAGCTTAGGCACCAGTTTCGTCGCGTTTAAAATAAACGTGTAGGGGCCGGGAATACTGCGTTTCAGGAACCGGAAGGTAGGATTACTGATATTGGCCGCGTAAACATTCAGTTCGCTCAGGTCTTTACAAATAAAAGAGAACTGGGCCTTTGCCGGCTGGATATTTTTAATCTTACAGATCCGCTCAATAGCCTGGGTGTTGTTAAAATCACAACCAATACCATAGATGGTGTCGGTCGGGAAAATGATCACCCCGCCTTTGCGCAGCAAGTCCGCAATTTGATTTAAAACTCTTTCCTGTGGATTGTCGGGATGAAGATGTACCAGCATGTTATTTCACTTTTAGGGATAAAAACTTAGATGAAAGCCGCTACAAAGTTACTTAAAATTGAGC
>CAXYKQ010000261.1:0-3624 GCA_964277835.1 uncultured Edaphocola sp.
TAAAAACTATACTATAATCCAATTCCTCCAAACAGGTACCGGGAAGGTTTTAAACAGTCAAAAGGACCAAATTTACTTAAGTAGGCAGTCATATCTCTTGATATAAATCCGGTTATTGACAACGAATGTTTATTTTTCAATCTCCATTGAATAGTAGTCGTCAAGCGTGCATTCAAAACATAATGTATTTAATTGCGTATATAAAAAGAATAGATCCATGATTATATCCGGAAGATTAGACTCTTGGTAATAAATAATTTATTCCAGATCGCACCTTCAATATGCCATGATTTATTGCCGCCCCAATTCATTAATTTATATTGAGCGCCAATAGGGACAGCCAGATATTCAAGGTGATTCACCAATGGGATATCTGTATACTCCAAACGAAAAGCAGATTTATGACGGATAAAGCCTATTCCTGCAGTTATGGTCCATTTTTCATTGAGCTTCCGGCCTGCCGCTATATGTGGAATTAAAGCTCCATAATCTTTATGTTGCATAGAAGTCGAAGGTAATTACTCTATATTGACCAAGTTAGCAACAAATGCATCAATTATGTGATAACGCTATTTTTGCTCCTGTGCATTAGCAAACAGCACCAAGAAGAGACAAGCAACCCAAAAGTATATTTTCTTCATAATATCATTTCATTCATCTACAAACAAAACAATATTATTTCAAATAATAGAATTTTAAACAATATTATTTTATACTATTTACACATTAGCCAATCATCAAAAGTGTTTAAAAATACCGGCGTCCTTGCGGCCTTACGAGAACTTATTTAGACTATTATAATTTAAATCGAAAGAATTTTACGCCTCCGTCTTCAACCGCAATAGCGTGAAACTGCCTAGAATGGCCGGCACTACCAGGTTGATGAACCACAGCAAATAAGAGCCGCTTAAAATTGCCAGAGACTCTGTACTCAGGTTCGTCGCGTCCATAAACAGGTAAATCCCCGCAAAACCGCGCACGCCCAGCTCCAGCATCGCTGCAGAAGGCACAACCGAAATGGTCCAGAACATTAAAGCGGAAACTAAAATACCAGGAAACAAAGGTACCCCGGCACCTAATATATTAACCAGCAATAAAAACTGCAGGTTATAACACAAAAACCGGCCAAAAGCCAGCAACAGGATATAAGCCAGGTCTCTTTTTGAATAAAAACTAAACACCCTAAGCCCGAAATTCAGCTTACGCAACTGCTTATATTTTTTACCAAATCCTTTAAAGCGATTGATATTAAAAAACAGGAACAGTACGCCCCCGGCGATCAAAAAAGCCAGCTCCAATGCCAGTTTTGTATAGAAATTGCCGTTGACTACATTCAGGTAGATCAGCCCGGCGATCCCGAAAGATGCTGTAATACACATCTGCGCCACACTGCCGATCACACTCGCAAAAGCCGCCTTGATCTTATACCCTTGCCCGATATGGATGATACGCCCGGCAAAATCTCCCACCCGGTTAGGGGTGACCAGCGATAAGCTCATACCCGATAACATGGACTTAAAAGCCTGCTTAAAAGCAACCGGTTTGATCCGGCTCAGTAACTTTTGCCACTTCATTGCTTCCAGTAGCCAGTTGGCCGGCGCCAGCAAGAGCACCAGCACAAACCATTTAATATTCCCCTTGTCGAGATGGCCCCGTAACCGGTACCATTGCTCCTCTATATCGCCCCGCGCGGTTACCTGCCGGTAGATTAGGTAAAGCAACACCAGCAAGGCTAACGGTGCAATAACATAACGGAGCCATATTTTTTTGGTATTTTTGTGCATATTTGGGCAAATGCAGGCCGCATTTGTATTTTTTATTTTAAATCAAATCTCTTGGTTATTGTTGGTATTGATCCCGGGACCCTGGTTATGGGGTACGGCGTAATTTCGGTAGACAAAAATACAATAAGTCTCCTGGAAATGGGCGTACTTCATCTTTCGAAGCACAAAGACCATGGCGAGCGGCTGAATTATATTTTTGAAAGAGTGAGCGCATTGGTGCAAAGACATGAGCCGGTAGCAGTGGCCCTGGAAGCCCCTTTTTATGGCAAAAACGTGCAAAGTATGCTCAAGCTCGGTCGCGCACAGGGGGTAGCGATCGCTGCCGCTATGGCGCATGGGAGCCGCACCGTGGAGTATGCCCCCAAGAAGATCAAACAATCCGTAACCGGGAACGGTAATGCTTCCAAAGAACAGGTATGGAAAATGCTCCAGTACATTTTAAAATTTGAGGACAACCCCGACTATCTGGATGCTACCGATGCGGTAGCTGTAGCACTTTGTCATTATTATACGAGCAAAGGAGATATTACCCTCGCCAAAATTAAAACTACTAAAAAAGCCGCTAAAGGTTGGGACGCATTTATTGCACAAAATCCGGACCGTATCAAATAGACTAATATGAAAAACGCGCAGCTCAGGATCATTTTTATTCTCGCCAGCCTCTGTACCATCGGCATCATTATCTCGCAGATCTACGGGGTACGTCGCGCATATACCCACGAGAATGAACGCTTTGACCTGAACGTTACCGTGGCCCTGAGAGATGTCGCCTTTAAAGTATGGGAACTGAAACAAACCAAATCTACGATCTATAACGTGGTAAGCCGGCAAAGCAACGACTATTACCTGGTAAAGATCAATGAATACGTGGACGAAAGTACCCTGGAACACTTCCTGAAAGAATCATTCACCAATAACGGCGTATACACGGATTTTGTATTTGGCTTACATGACTGCCTGAACCATAATTTTAAATACGAGCGGTTCATCAACATGAGCAATAAACACAGGGCAGTCTCCGGTTTTAAAAATTTCGTAGACCCGAAAATTGACAATTATTATTTCGCCGTTTATTTTCCCTACCGGAACAATTACCTTTCCAGCCAGCTTACTATATGGGTCATATCTTCCTTGATTATCCTTTGCACCCTGGCCTTCCTGAGCTACGTGATCTATGTTGTCCTCAACCAGAAACGCCTCACCGAAATGCAAAAGGATTTCGTTAAAAACATGACGCACGAATTTAAGACACCACTGACCAGTATCCAGCTGGCCTCTACCGTACTCAAAAAATCGACGATCGTCAATAACCCGGTGCGCCTGCACAACTATGCTTCTATCATTGATGCCGAAGCGCGCAAACTGGAATTGCAGGTGGAACGGGTATTGCAAATGTCAATGGGGCAAAAAAGAGAATTAGAGTTGAGCATGGAACTCATTGATCTCCGGGATGTCATACAAAATGCCTGTGAAGCTTATACACCCCAGCTGGAAGCCCGCGGCGGTGAGATCAAGCTGAATATGAGCAGCAGCGCTATTATGATACAGGGGGATGCCGACCATTTAAGAACTGCATTCAGCAACCTGGTCGACAACGCGATCAAGTACACCCCGGAAGAAACAGTTCCGAAAATCAGCATCACCATCAAAGACATCTATAAAAAACACATACATATTATATTTAAAGACAATGGAATAGGCATTGAAAAGGAAAACCAAAAACTTATTTTTGAACGTTTTTACCGGGTTTCTACCGGCAATATTCATAATATAAAAGGCTTCGGTATCGGTCTTAATTATGTAAAATCGATCGTCAGCCTTCATAAAGGCAAAATCATTT
>CAXYKQ010000262.1:0-5780 GCA_964277835.1 uncultured Edaphocola sp.
ACTTGTCCGAGTGGATCTATGAATTTTTATTGCTGAGTATGCCAATGCAGAAAATTCACCCCTTAGATGCTGAAGGCAATGCTACCTGTAACAAAGAAAACCTGGCTTTGCTGGAGAAGCTGACGCAGCAGGCGTTAGCGGCCGAAGAAAAAGCTAAAGAAGAAGAAACAAAGAGTATTTGGAAAGGCTTAGACGCCTTTCGGGATAAAAATAATAATTAATAATAATAGTAAAAACTAATCAGTCATGCCAAATCCTAAACGTCGTCATTCTGCGCAAAGAGGTGCTAAGCGTCGTACGCACTACAAAGCTGTAGCAGCAACATTAAGTACAGATGCAGTTACTGGAGAAACACATTTACGCCACCGTGCTCACTGGAGCGAAGGTAAAATGTACTACCGTGGTAAAGTATTAATCGATAATACTACAGCTACAGAATCTACAGAAACTGCTGAATAATATTCAAAAAATGTTGGTAAGTTAATAAGGAAATTACCAACATTTTTTACTTTTACGCTTTCCTAATTCCCAATAGTTTAAAGCTGAATATGAATATTGGATTTGACTTAATGGGCGGAGATCTCGGACCCCAGGAGGCCATTAAAGGTGCTTTAGCTTATTTTGAGCAGAGTGCCGAAGGTAACCTGGTGTTGATCGGTAAAGATTCCGCATGTGTTGAGCACCTTACTATTTTAGAAAAATTTAAAGACAGGTATACATTTGTACATGCAGATGAGGTGATCACGATGCATGAACATGCTACCAAAGCATTGAAGGAAAAGCCGCGCTCCAGTATCGCGATCGGTTTCGGGATGCTGAAGTTGGGTAAAATAGATGCTTTTATCAGCGCCGGGAATACCGGGGCGATGTTAGTCGGCTCTATGTACACTGTGGGAGCAATTCAAGGTGTCTCTCGTCCTACTATAGCTACCCTTGTCCCTCATAAGGACGGTAGTGTCGGTATCTTACTGGACGTAGGCGCTAATGCCGATTGTAAGCCGGAACACCTGGCCCAGTTCGGACAGTTGGGTTCTTTGTATGCAGAATATATTCTGGGTAACAAACATCCTGAGGTGGGCCTGCTGAACCTGGGTGAAGAGGAAGGCAAAGGTAATATTTTGACCCAAAGCACTTATCCTTTACTGAAAGTAAATCCGCATATCAATTTTATCGGTAATGTTGAAGGACGCGATCTGTTCAACGGCAAAGCCAGGGTAATTGTTACCGATGGGTTTACAGGTAATGTTGTTTTGAAGATGGCGGAATCGATTTATGATCTGTTTCATCAAAAGATAAAGGACGATCCCGTATTGGAGAAATTAAATTACGAGATATACGGTGGGGTACCGGTATTGGGGGTAAATGCTCCGGTAATCATCGGCCATGGTATTTCTTCCGCCAAAGCCTTCGTCGCTATGATCGAAAGTGCGGCAAAGGTGATTAAGACAGGATTGATCGACGCGATCAAACAACAGTTCGCCGGCACGTAATATCTGAAATAATATGTATTTTTAAGGCTGAACAATACGCTTGTTCAGCCTTTTTCAATGATAACCGCTAGCCTTATTTCTTATCTATGGAATTTGATTTTTATACGAAATACCGCCAATTAGATACCGCCCAATTATTAGCGCTTGTGGCGGCACCTGAAAAAATGCAGGCAGCCGCCCTTGAATCGGCGCTTAGGGTCCTTGAAGAGCGGGAGATCAGCGGCAAGGAAATTGAGGAATACCAAAGCTTACATCAAACGGCTGTCTCAGCGGCAGTGCAAAAGCGAAAAGAGCGTAAAGCATCAAAATTTTTTGATTACCTGGAAAGCACATTTTTTGTTGACGAGGATTTAAGCTGGGATTTTGAGGAAGAGCACAGGTCTTTAAGTTTTAGCCCGGAAGAAAAACGAAGCATTTTGCACAAGCTGTCCCTGTTGCTTTTGGTTCCTGCATTGCAATTAATTATAGGCATTGTAGGGATTATATCCTTATGCTCGATTGCTATAGAATACAGTACCTTTAACCAGGTGATTTTTTTTAATTTGCTGGTGATGCTCCTGTCGGTTAGTTTTGTGGGAAGTGTTGCCTGGTTCTTACTGAAGCGCAAAAAGGGCGCCTGGAGTGTAATGCTGATTTACATGGTTTATAGTGCAGCAAATAATATTTTCAGGTTATATCAATTGACAGAGGCAGGCTTCGATGCTGTAAGCAGCTATCAGCTGATTATCTATATGGTGCTTACACCTCTGGGCATTTATTCGATATTCCTGCTTAATAAAAATGCTATTATCGGCGCATTCGCGATAAGCCGTAAGCGTATTGAAAATACCTGGGCTATCGCCATTATTTTTCCCGTTGTACTATTTTTTATCCTTTACCTTTATAGTTAGACCTGCGCGGGGTTTGTTTCCAGGATGAAATACACAGGTGTTACTCCCTACCTGCCTGAATTTCAAAATCCCTTCGTGTTAGATAAATCCATTTCAACCTGGCGAATGTTCTGTTGAACACAATGGCTCTTGATGATTGAGAACCTCCCTTTACAATCGTGTTCCTCAACGATCTGATGCGCAATATTCAGCGCAATTGCTTTACTTTGCAAAAAAATTAAACAGCATGTCTATCAGGATATTAATTACCGGGGGTACTTTCGATAAAGAGTACGATATGATCAATGGGAAACTTGACTTTGAAGAAACGCATGTCCCGGAGATGCTGGCCCTGGGGAGATGTACCGTAGATACTGAAGTGCGCACCCTGATGATGATCGATAGCCTGGAAATGACCGATACGGAGCGCGAAGTAATTGCCCTGAATTGCCAGAAAGCGGAAGAGGAGCAGATACTGATCACCCATGGCACCGATACCATGCCGGAGACCGCAGCTTACCTGGCGGCCAGGAATTTAAATAAAACAATTGTACTGACCGGCGCGATGATCCCTTATAAATTCGGCAGTTCGGACGGTTTTTTTAATCTCGGTTCGGCATTAGCATTTTTGCAAACCCTGCCTGCCGGCGTATACGTGGTGATGAATGGCCGTTACTACACCTGGGATAATGTGCGTAAGAATAAAAAAACAGGTTTCTTTGAAACCATAAAGTAGAAAAGCCTTGTGTTGTATACAGAATTTGTGAAGGAAGCTAAAGAAAACCAGGGTAAATACCGGAATTTTCTGAAAAAAGCGAATAAGAATAAAGTGCTTGAAAAGCTGCCCGCGCTGCATGAAGAAGCCTTCGAGCGGATTGATTGCCTGGAGTGTGCCAACTGTTGCCGTAATTATTCCCCGCGTTTTAAAATGCCTGACATCAAGCGCATTGCAAAGCTGTTCCGGATGAAGGAAAGCCAGTTTATTGATACTTATCTGAACCTGGACGGAGATGGCGATTACGTGGTGAAATCCAGTCCCTGTCCTTTCCTGGGCGAGGATAATAAATGCTCGATTTATGAGGACCGGCCGCGGGATTGTGCCCGTTATCCTTACACGGATGAGGATGTGCTGATCAAGCAACCTAACCTTACCCTTGTCAATGTGACCATTTGCCCGGCTATGCATTATGTGATGGAAAAACTGCTACGTTCCGGGATAACAAAATAAAAGACGGGTTCAAACGGGCGTCATTTCAGCCGGAATGTAATGACGCCGGTAAATCCTGAATGCTGTAAAAAGCATCCATGTTCCTATTGCTCCGTTTCGCCGGATTGTTGTTGAAAAGGTATAAGCAGTTTTTTAGACAGCTCTTTTAATTTATTCCCAGTCGTTATTGATTTTTAATACCTTCTCGATCACATCTCTTACGCAACCCATGCCGCCTTTAACGGGGCTGATGTAATGCGATATATTACATACTTCAACCGCGGCATCATTAGGGCAGGTCGCTAAGCCACAGAGTTTCATACTCGGGATATCCGGCATATCGTCACCCATAAATAAAACCTGCTCGGTAGCCAAGCCATGCCTGTCGAGCATTTCCTTAAGTTTCTCCAGCTTGTTATCTACGCCGATAAAGACATCCGTTACCCCGAGGTTATTGAGGCGTCTTTTCGAAGCATTGGAATGCCCGCCCGAGATGATCCATACTTTATATCCTTTTTTTACGGCCAGTTGCAAGGCGTAGCCATCCTTGATATTCATTCTTCTCAATAATTCGCCGGTTTCCTGGACGTGCAGCATACTATCGGTCAGTACACCGTCAATATCAAATACAAAAACTTTCACTTGTTCGAATAAGGAGAGTACATTCATGAATAAATCCGTTTTTAAAAGAATAATATTAAATAGCTATCCGCACAAATGTACAAAAATAGCGGCCACGAGCTGGCTATTCAGCATACATTTCTATAATAGAGGCGCTCAGGCTGCGGTAGATGTCCTGCCATTTCGGGTGTTGCGCGAGTAATTCCAGTTGTGCCTGCATCGTTGCCCTGTCTTTTCTTTTGGCGGGCCCGGTTTGGTTGGCCCCCGGGGATTGCTTTTTTGCCCTTTGGGCGGTCTGTTCAATAATAGGCATAAGGATGTCAAAATCAATCTGCTGTTCCCTGCTGACCTGTTCTGCAATCGCCATAAGGTGGTTGGAAAAATTATTGACCAGCACGGCATTCAGGTGGAGGTACCTGCGTTGTTCGAAATTTAATACCCTTACATTTTCAGAGATTTCAGAAGCCAGTTCCAGGGCCGTCTTCACCGCCGACGCATTATTGCCATCAACGATCAAAGGAATGTTTTCTTTGGCAGGATGCGTGCTTTTGGTGATGGAATAAATCGGCCAGATCACGGCATTATTCTTACCTGAAGCGGCAGTCAGTTCCGTGGTCTGCGATCCGGCGCAGTGTATATTTAGGGCTTTGGGTCTTTGTATCAGGGTTGCCAGTTCTTCGATAGCTCCATCATTTACCGCGAAGAGATAGATGTCGGCATCCTGGATAATATGTTCAGGGCTACCGGTAACCGAAAGCCTGAATTTTTTTTTAAAATATCCGGCTTGCACGGGATTACGGGCGTAGATCTGTATAATGCTGAAGTGTTGATTACCGGTTAATGCAGTACAAAAATAATGCGCGAGATTACCCGCACCAATTACAACAATAGTCATCGCTTACTGGTTTTTAATGATATACTGCTCCATCAGTGAATAGACGCGGTCCCTGAGCTGGTTTTTTTCGCTCATTTTCATGCCTGAAGTGCTGATGGGGTCCAGGAAATCAAAGCGGATGGTATAGGGCCAGGCCCATAATTTAGGCCGGGAGGGCAGTATCTTTTTAGTGTTGAAAATAATACCGGGCATCACCGGCTTGCCGGCCATAATGGCGTTGGCAAAAGCCCCTACATGAAAATTTTGCAAGGGTTTTCCGGTTTTGTTGCGGGTACCTTCGGGGTACAGCGTAAGGTGCAGGCCCATCTGTAAGGTCTCCTGCATGGCGTGCGAGCTTTGCTGCCGGTTTTCCACGCTACTGCGGTCGAGCAGTATAGAGCCGGCCTTATAAATAATGCCGAATAGGGGAATCCTTGCCATTTCTACCTTCGCGAGCGTTTTATTCGGACCGGGAACCCAGGGCATAGATACAGGTATATCTACCAATGAATTATGATTTACAACCACTACATAGTTCTGTCCTTTTACAAATTTCTCCTTCCCCTTTCTTTTTATCCTGATAAATACCAGTGGCAGGAAAATGCTCATCCATATTTTGTAGCTGGGGTGCAGGATCTTAGCCCTTTTGGGTTCGGGAAACATTAAAGCGATAGCGGCTGGGATCAAGGCCACCAACATGGTACTAACAAAAAGTAACA
>CAXYKQ010000263.1:0-20293 GCA_964277835.1 uncultured Edaphocola sp.
AAGAAAAATAATGGAACATACAGCCGTAATCGGAATGGGTATGTTGGAAGAATGGAGCAATAAGGGGCTTGGAACAGCACTACTAAAGTTTGCAATTGAATGGGCAAAAGAAAACACAATTCTTGAATTACTTTGGCTTCAAGTTTACACAGACAACGAATTAGGATTGGGATTGTATAGAAAAATGGGATTTAAAGAAAACGGAATAATGAAAAATTTTTTTAAGCAAGACGGAGCTTACTTTGACAATCTAACAATGACCATGAACGTGAAATAAAAACCACAGCCAACATGTGTTTTGCATCGGGCGGGCTGAGGTGCAACTTTCAAGCTTTTGCTCCTAATTATCTTTAGTAATGAATGGAAACTTTTTGCTTCGAAATCCTCTACCTTCCGCAAGCTGCAAAACCGTTTTGAAATTTTTTGATGGACCATACTTAACAGACGATAGAAAAATGAAGCAAATAATTTACTTAATGATAGCGGTACAATTTCTTTTTGTTCGTTGCAGCGAAAACCCAGACCAACAAAATCAACCAGAAACTATTTCTCATGTAAAAGACACGATCGCAAACAGCACAAATTTTACAGACAGCAAGAATAAAGAAAAATTTGAATTTGTAGATTATGACAATAATGGAGATTATATTAATTTCATTGTAAAAAGGGGCGACAATATGCTCAATTTTGTTACGGATACAATAGCATACCGAAGTTTTTGCAGAGGCGATATTATTGAAGTAAGCTGGAAAAGGGACACTATTAATAGGGCAAATGCCGAAAGTACGGAAAAGGTTGATTGGCTGATGGCGGCAAAAAAGATTAAGGACGGAAATGTCTCCGTATTTAGGAAAAAATATCAAAAAGAAATCAAATATACTTGGGCAAAAGAGTATGAATATTCCAAAGATTATTTAGACCAGCTTTATAAATTGGTGGAATATTATTTAGCAAATTCTAAAAACGATCTGGTAAAGCATGCAATTGTCAATCAAAGTGATTTGACTTATTCCATTGAGCAACAAAAAAGAAACAATAAAGAATTTACAGTTTTAGGCATTGCCACAGAAGCGGAACATCATACAAGTATGGCACAGTGGTTATATTATGACAGCGAACAAAAAAAGCTGTACGAATATGACCTCCCAAACGATAAACTAATCGAATTTAAATAAAACACCGCAACATCCGGCTTCATCAGGTTTGAAACGCAAAATTCAAAAACAGCTTTTCATTTACATAATTCGTATAAAACAACCTTTCGTATGGAGTTAACAAAAACTAATAAAAATACGCCTGCCAACAGCCATAGCAAAATGAAAGATACTTCGAAACATAAACAGGAACTTCTAAACAACGGTTTCTCTGTTGTTGAAAATATCTACACGACTGACGAAGTGACTAATATGTTGACAGTAATTAATAATGTCGATACTTCAAAAGACACGTTCAGGAAATCCTCTGACTTGTTTGCGATCAGACAATTTCTTAAAGAAGTGCCTGACATTTTTGATTTAATTTTTAACGATAAGCTAAAACAAGTAATCAGGCAAATTCTGGGCGACAACATTTTTGTGGTGAAGAGCATTTATTTCGACAAACCACACAATTCAAATTGGTATGTTGCTTATCATCAGGACCTGACAATTTCAGTTGATCGAAAACTCGAACTTGACAACTTCGGACCTTGGACCACCAAACAAAATCAATTTGCCGTTCAACCGCCGAAAGAGATTTTAGAAAACATAACTACAATTAGAATTCATCTTGACGATACAGACGAAAACAACGGGGCATTAAAAGTAATTCCAAAGTCACACTTAAAGAATATTTACAGGCCAGACACAATTAACCGGGAGAAGGAAACAGAAATAACCTGCTCTGTTAAAAAAGGAGCTATAATGTTCATGAAACCATTGACACTCCACAGTTCGAACAGGACAACTAACAACAAAAAAAGAAGAGTGATACATATTGAATGCTCAACCGTGGAATTACCGGAGCCGCTCAAGTGGGCGGAACGAATAAACTTAAGTTTACCTGACGAACGGCTAACAGTGTTTGGGTAATATAATAGTAGGAACACTGGTGAATAGGGGTAAATACGAACACGCTTTTTTCCAATTAAATTTTAGCACGGGAGATGTTAATTAAACAAACAAACGAATGTGAATTTATTAAAAGATAAAAAGGTGGTAATCATTGGAGCAGGACCAGTTGGGCTCACAATGGCAAAATTATTACAGCAAATGGACATTCATGTAGCCGTTTACGAAAGAGATACAGACCCGGAAGCAAGAGTCTGGGGAGGAACACTTGACCTTCAAAAAGGATCGGGACAAGATGCAATGAAAAAAGCAGGTTTGTTATAAACTTATTATGACTTGTCATTGCCTATGGGAATAAATTTTGCGAACGAACAAGGCAAAATTTTATCAACAAGAAACCCAATACCTGAAAACCAATTTGACAATCCAGAAATCAACCGAAATGCCTTAAGAAAGATGTTGCTTGACAGCTTAAAAAATGAAACTGTTTTTTGGAATAGTAAATTGGTGGACCTTAAGGAACAAAATGGAAAATGGATTTTAGATTTTGAAAGTAAACCGGGTACAACAGCCGACTTTGTTATTATAGCGAATGGCGGAATGTCAAAAGCAAGAAAATATGTGGCTGATAGCGAAATACAAGAAACAGGTACTTTTATTATCCAGGGCGACATCCATCATCCTGAAACCAACTGCCCCGAATTTTTTCAGTTGTGCAACGGCAACAGGCTTATGACGGCCTTTCAAGGAAATCTATTAGTGGCAAATCCATTTAACAATGGTGCATTATCCTACGGCATAATTTTCAAGAAACCAGAGGAATGGAATAAAACAATAGGGTTAAATTTTCAAAATACCGACAGCGTAATCGACTTTCTTTTAAAGAGGCTTTCGAATTGGGATAAACAATACAAACAGTTAATTTGTTCAACCACATTTTTTGTGGGTTTGCCCATTAGAAAATTCCCGTTAGACAAACCGTGGAAAAGCAAGCGTCCATTACCGATCGCACTCATTGGCGACACGGCTCATTTAATCCCCCCTTTTGCGGGGTAAGGCGTAAACATCGGCCTAAAGGACACTTTAATTTTGTCGGACAATCTTACAAATGGAAAATTTGAAACCATAGAAAGCGCTGTTGATGACTACGAAAAAAAGATGTTTGCGTATGCAACAGCAGCCCAAGAAGAATCTTGCAAAAATGAAATAATGATGCGGAATCCCGACTTTTCGTTTCAACAACTTATAAATAAAACGGAACTATAAGCACAAAGGAAAAGGCATAAAATATTGTTTAGGCAACAAGAGAGCTGACGGCTTGTGCACTCAATATTTGTCATACAAAGGGGCATTTGTGCGCATGCCCGGCACCACAAAAGAAAATCCAATGAATTACCAACATTTGAACCGAACTGCGACTTAACAACACATATTGGATGTTATTGGACACTGGAATATCCGAAAGAGGAAATACGCGGAAAACAAACCATCGTTACCGGAAATGATTTTCATTATGGAAGCCATTCCTTTCCTTTGCAAAAATCACTTCAGACTCCTTGCCAAAATTTAGGAAACGAAAAACGGCCAGGAACACAAACAGATGTTTTCAATGAAAAGGGTGAAATAAAAAGGCGACTTCATGATAAGGCATTGCGGTAAGGGATGAAGAACTTTGATCCATATTGCTACAAGTGATATCGCTCCACCTGAAAATATGGAGCGAAAGTGTCCCGAAAACTCCTTTTCCGGCGTGCCGCCAAATGCCGCTTTCACCAAAGATCGGGGAAATGCCGCGACAAATGAAAATAATTATTCAAACCAGGCAAACTTAAAACAGCAAAAATGGAAAAAGTAAATCTTGAACAGAAATTTCAACTCTTTACAGAACATTGGTCGCCAAAAATAGTTGGCGAACTGAATGGGCAACACGTAAAACTCGCCAAACTCAAAGGCGAATTTGTTTGGCACAAACATGAGTACGAAGACGAACTCTTCTTTGTTGTGAAAGGGGCATTAACAATGGAGTATCGCGACAAGACCTTAATCGTGAGCGAAAATGAATTGCTGATAGTGCCAAAAGGAGTAGAGCACAAGCCCGTTGCTGATGAAGAAGTGTGGGTAATGCTCTTTGAACCGGCAACAACTTTGAATACGGGTAATACAGAAAGCGAGTTGACAAAACACCTATTGGACCGTATTTAAAAACCACTGCAAAAAGAGGACTCAGACCCAAACCATTGGCAAAACAGGTTGACAAGCCTTGGCATATCCATAACGACAGCCCGCCGGGGGCCCTAAAAACAGTCGAAATTGACAAGTCAAAAACGCCCCTTGCCAAGTCCGTTTTTTTCAGGAAATGCTCAAAAACAGGCAGCGGCGTAAGCATAAAAAGCTGTAAATTGCAAGCCTTATGCAAAAAGAAATAGTAGTGAGCGGCATTCGCTCTACCGGATTTTTACATTTAGGCAATTACTTTGGCGCAATACATAATTACATTAAAATGCAGGAAAACTACAACTGCTATTTTTTTGTAGCCGATTTCCATTCGCTGACCACCCATCCGGACCCGAAAGACCTGAAACAGAGTGTTTTCAGGGTAGCGGCAGAAAATATCGCCAGCGGCCTCGATCCGGAGCAGGTCGCCCTGTACGCGCAATCTGATGTACCCGAAATCCCGGAATTATACTTATTGATGAATATGCTGGCCTATAAAGGCGAACTGGAAAAGGTACCTACTTTTAAAGATAAAGTGCGCCTGAGCCCCGACAATGTGAATGCCGGCCTGCTGACTTACCCGGTCCTCATGGCTTCAGACATCCTCATCCATCGTGCTGCCAAAGTACCTGTAGGTAAGGACCAGGAGCAGCACCTGGAAATGGCCCGTAATTTTGCCAATCGCTTTAATACAAGATATAATGTCGATTTATTCCCGGAGCCGCATGTCTTCCGTTTTGATGACAATACGGTTAAGATCATGAGCCTGGACGGCAATGGCAAAATGAGTAAAAGTGAAAACCAGAACGCCACCATTTACCTCAACGATGAAGATGAGGTGATCCGTAAAAAAATAATGAAGGCAAAAACGGATAGTGGTCCGGAGGAACTCAATGCCGAAATGCCGGATTATATCCGGAATTTATTTGACCTGATGCAACTTGTAGCCCCGGCTGATGTTTATCATAAGTTCAAGTCCGACTATGACAATTGCAACATACGCTACGGAGACTTTAAAAAGCAACTGGCAGAAGATATGGTCCATTTTATTACCCCCATCAGGACAAATGCCCGGGAGTTACAAAAGGACGAAGCGCAATTGCAAAAAATCTTAAAATCCGGAGCGGAGAAGGCAAGGGAAAGCGCGGCAAAAACATTAAGTGAAGCCCGTAAGGCTATTGGTATTAACTACTATTAACAGCGATTAAGTATATATGAGCCAAAAGCTGAAACACATTGCCATCGCCGGCAATATAGGCGCTGGAAAAACGACGCTGACCGGCCTGCTGGCCAAGCATTATAAATGGACCGCACAATATGAAGCGGTAGAACACAACCCTTACCTGGCAGACTTCTATAACGACATGCATCGCTGGTCCTTCAACCTGCAGATCTATTTCCTGAACAGCAGACTGAAACAGTTACTGGAGATTCAAAATAGCGAAAACACCATTATCCAGGACCGCACCATTTACGAGGACGCGCATATATTTGCGCCCAACCTGCATGAAATGGGCCTGATGTCCTCCCGCGATTTTGAGAACTATGCCCACTTCTTCAAAACAATTAAAAGTATGGTCAAACCACCGGACCTGATGATCTACCTGAAAGCGTCTATCCCTACCCTGGTAGACCAGATCCAGCGCCGCGGCCGGGATTACGAAGACAATATCAGGTTAGATTACCTGAAGCGCCTGAATGAACATTATAATCATTGGGTGGATAATTACAAAGATGGCAAACTGCTGATCATTGATATCGACCATACCAATTTTGCCGATAAGCCGGAAGACTTTGCTAAAGTGATCTCCCGGATTGACGCCGAAATAAACGGGCTATTTTAAATAAAGGATCCCGGGCTGCAAAGTCCGGGATCCTTTGTTATTTGTTTTATCCTAACAAAATCGTTACCTCTCTTTTAAAACTTCTATGATCGGCGTACCGACACAGGCATTGGGTTCTTGTATGTGTAATAAAGCAGCAATTGTAGGCGCTATATCGGTCATGTGATAGGGTGCAAAGCTGCTGCCTTTTTTAATACCCCAACCATAAAACAACAATGGAATACGCGTATCATAAGGGTTCCAGCTCCCGTGTGTAGTCCCGGTGCTGCCGTAGCCACTGTAATAACCCGGCTCAAGGATCACCTGTAATTCGCCGCTTCTATCAGGATGGTAGCCATTCACCGCCATCTCCAACACTTTTTTCGGGATAATATTCTTATCCGCGTTCTTCATGTCCAGGACAAATGCAACACCCTCCATATTAACGAGAAAATCTCTGCAGACCTGCACGGCTTTGTCTCTGTCCACTTGATGCTTTGCCATCAACGCTTCGTTGAAATATACCTGGTAATTGGAAAATACTACCAGTTCACTTACGCCTAATGCCTTATTCAGTGCATCGTTCAGGCCTTTGTGCACCGACTTTTCATCGACATTTTCGCCCGGGATTTTGGCGTCTTTTAAGAAAGTCACATTATGTGCCCCGCCATGGTCTGCTGTCAGGAATAAAGTATAGTTACCGGCTCCGACCTGTTTATCCAGGAAGTTCAGGAATAGCTCTAACTCCTTGTCCATCCTGAGGTAACCATCTTCTACCTCGATGGAATTAGGTGCGAAGAAGTGGCCTATATAATCGGTACTGGAAAAACTTACCGCCAGGAAATCAGTCTGGCCGGATTTACCCAGATTCTCTCCTCTTATTGCCGCTTCCGCCATCAGCCGCGTCAGGGTATTGCCCCAGGGAGTGGTGCGGATAACGCCTTTATCGGTATCAATAAAAGACTTCAGCTTATGCGGAAAGGTGGGCGTCTGCTCTCCTTTCAGCTTGGATTCGTAAGCATTATCATCAGCGGTGCTTTGGGTATAGGTATTAATGGGGTACAAGGTATTCCAGTCCATATTCAATAAGCTGTCCGCCACCTCACGCTTGTTAAAATCAAGCAACCAGGCAGGTAATGCTTTGCCATAAAAGGTGGAGCTGATAAAAGCACCGTTACTGGCATCAAACCAATAAGCCGCATTGGCCGTATGCCCTGCGGGCAATATCGCCCCGCGGTCTTTTAAGGAAATACCTATGGTTTTACTACGAAAATTAGTCGCCAGGCGAAGTTCATCAGTCACCGTGGTGGCTAACAGGTTTTTTGGACTCATCCTGCCGGCTTTGCTATTGCTGCCTACGGTCATCACGCTATCATCCTGGGTGCAATACATTGCCTTTGCGCCCCTACGGTTGATCCAGTCGTTCGCCGCGATACCATGCAGCGCGGGTACGGAACCGGTATAAATGCTTGCATGTCCCGGAGCCGTATAAGAAGGTAAATGAACAATACTTGTATTTTCACAATTAAACCCTTCATTCATCAGGCGTTTAAAGCCGCCTTTACCGTAACGGTCGGCATAACGATATAAATAATCCCAGCGCATCTGGTCCAGCACGACACCGACTACCAATTTAGGACGGGCCGGAGCCTGTGCATGCAGTTGCGTGAAGGCAACCAGCCCCAGTAAGCTTAACTTAAATCCTTTCCACATCATATTTTATAGGAATTGAGCGGCAAAGTTCTGTTTTTTTGCCCGGACTGGGCATGATCTTTTTATGAAATAAGCGCTCAACTCACGCTCATTGACTACTGGCGCTTGACTACCTTATGATAATAACGTTGGCCATTGTATTCTAAAACAATAAAATAGACCCCGGCCGGAAAACTACTCAGTTCTAAATTATGTGTCGCCTCATTCCCAATTGTTTCGGCACGCAGCACTTGCCCGTTACTATTTAATACATTTAGCCGGGTATTGAGCGGTAGTGGCTTGCCCGACTGTATCGTGAGCCTGCCGTCTTCACCCACCGGGTTCGGGTAAATGCTGATCTCTGATAGTTTTATGGGCTTAATACCTACAAATCGCCCGATAAAAAAAGAATCGCATGGGATTTCATAAAGGTTAAACTGGATACTGTCATCAGAGTAACAGGCAATCTTATCCTGCCTGATATTACCATCATAAAGTATCATATCAAAATTAGGAATATCCAGGGGCAAAAGTCCCCCTCCAAAGCCGCCGAATTTCCGGGTATAGCCCCCGAGCCCAATCAGTTCGATAAACGTTGCTTCAGGATGAGAAGGTAAATCCGGCCGAAACCTATATTCATGCCACGCAGACCAGTTAGTTTTGGGAAAGGATGTAGGAAAGGGCATAGGAAAGTTCGCATTACTTGTATCATAGTCACCGTAAAAATTACGGGTATAGTACGTTTCGAGCAAATGGCCGCCAAAGTCCTTCAATCTTACAGAATCTACTATGAAATAGAGGAAACTATCACTTTCAAAAACAAAGGCGGTATCGTAGCCATGAAAAGAAGGAATTTTAATAGTATCTCCTTCGCTTACATTAAATACATAAAGTGGCGTATAGCGTTCCCATCTGTGGTTATAAATAAATACCGTATCATTTTGCTCATATAAAGAATCGATAGAAGTACTAACCCCACTTCTTACTAATTCCCGGAGGGTATCATAGGGATAGGTTCGTACATATGCGTATTCCCGCTTTGTTGTGACAACTTTTTTAATAACACCATTGTCCGCGATTTCAGCAATGACTTCATGAGCGGTATTATATTCAGGGTATGGGGAAGCATAGCCCACATTAAATCCCCTGTAGAACCAGGTGGCTCCTAATGGTGCGAATTCTGTCTGCGCAAATCCTGAAATACTCAGGAATAATAAAATCAATGGTGTAAGTAATTTTTTCATAGTTATAATTTTTAAAGGAGTAAAACAATAATTAACAAGATATATTTTAACACAAATTATACAGGAAAGTTCTGCTTTTTTTTGCCCCACATCTGCATGATCAGTGTATACTTTAAGCATACTCATTTGTATATACCTACCGTCCTACTCATTAACCAAAAGATATTTCAGCGCGTACATTCCATTATCTGTCTGCAATCGGATTAGGTACAGTCCTGAAGCTTCCTCACCAATGTTAAAGGATACAGACGGTACTCCATCCGATATCGCTTTTTGCCATACGACTCTGCCCATCATATCGGTAATACTCAACTTGCTGTTTGAAGGGATTAGCTGTTCTGTCGTTATATTGCCATTTCCCCTGCCCGGATTAGGAAACACGAAAAGACCCGAAGCTTTATGTTTATTTTTCAAGGACAAAGGGGTATTGTACCGGAACGAATCACAGTCAATATCGGAACGATTAAAGTGTATATTATTGTCTGTATAACAGGTAATGTGATCTTCTTCAAAATCAAAATCGAAGGGGAACTCATAATCATTTGTTCGGCTATAGGTTTAAAGCTACTTGCTCCAACTCCTCCGAAAAGCCGGGTATATCCTTCTTTGTATTTCATTCTATAAAAAGGAGTAGGTACTCCGGCAGTATCCACGAATTCAGTTGTAGGGTCAAAATCAAATATCCAGTTTAATCTGGGCTTAAATGTAAAGATTCCGTTTGAGTGATTGTTGGGATTATCCCAATTGATGCCACCATCATAGGGTGACGTAAAGAATGTTTCTATCAGTACACCACCATAATCCACGATTCTTATTGAGTCAATAATATAAGAAAACGTATAATCATTACTTAAATAAGAGGAGAAATGATGCAATGTATCTAATAAAGGTACTGTAATCGTATCCCCCTCCTGTGCATTAAATACAAATAGCGGAGTATAGGTACTGAATGACTTATTATAAATAAACAGGGTATCATTCTCTTCATATACAGAATCTGTCAACGCAGGATGAGTTTGCCTGTTTGAATAACCCACTCCCGAGGAATGAGGGGTCAGGCTTTGTGACTTCTTTATGTGTTGGATTGTTTTTATAAACTTGCCATCAATAGAATCTGCACCTATACATTCAAAGGTGCATATATTTTCACTCATATATCCCAAGCCCATAATGTCTGTATAAGTCCATTTGGCTCCTAATGGTGCGAATTCAGTTTGGGCGAAAAGATGGACCGTCAGTATCAGACAAGCCAATGTGAGTAACATTTTTTTCATTGCGATAATTTTTTACAGATGAAACAACATACTGCTTTAATTTTCTTTTGTAAATGTAACCAATTCGAATAAAAACCATTCCTGATATGTTGATCTGTCTGATCTTTCCTGACCAGGCTGCATAGTTGTATAATATCGCCTTCACCAGCTAAAAGATTTATATTATCTTAGCTTCTTTCTACACATTCAAAATGACACATACCCGATTTTTTTCCAGTTTACTGCTTGCCACCGGCTTATCGATTATAAGCGTACAGGCCCAGGTTGATACCAACATAATTACCCGGATCCAAAAAGAAGCCGCCGACAGCAAGCAGATGGAACTGCTGGGCATGGAGCTGATGGATGATATAGGCCCGCGGCTGATGGGCAGCCCGCAACTGGCGCAGGCCAGTAACTGGCTGGTGAGTACTTATAAAAAATGGGGAATTACCGCCCACAGCGAAACCTACGGTACCTGGAAAGGCTGGGAACGTGGCGAGACAGAAGTCATGATGACCGCACCCAGAAAAGTACAGCTTCAGGGAACGCAGCTGGCCTGGTCGCCACAAACACCCAAAGGTAAAGACCTGGAGGCAGCCGTCATAGCACTGCCGCTGCTGCGGGACTCGCTTGCTTTCCAAAGCTGGCTGGCTAACGCTAAAGGGAAGATTGTACTGATCTCCAAACCGGAACTATCCGGAAGACCCGAAAGTAGCTGGAAAGAATCTGCACTGGAAAAGGATTACAAAAATTTCCTGGATAACAAGCAAAAATCTGCAGACATCTGGAATGAGCAACTGAAGCGCATGGGCACTAATTTTAATAAAGTCCAGCAGCAACTGGAAGCTGCCGGAGCGGTAGCCCTGCTCTCTTCCTACTGGAGTGGCGGCTGGAGTGCCAACCGTATTTTCGGCACCAAAACCTTAAAAATTCCTCACTTTGACATTCGTATGGAGGATTACCAGCTGCTATACCGGTTTACCAGCCGGGGCATCACGCCTAAACTAAGGCTGAAAGCTACCTCCAAACATCCGGCGGACCAACCGGCGCTGAATACGATAGCGGAGATCAAAAGCAATATCAAGCCGGATGAATATGTAATGTTATCGGCGCACCTCGACAGCTGGGATGGCGGTACCGGCGCCACCGATAATGGTACCGGGACTATTCTTATGATGGAGGTGATGCGTATCCTTAAACAACATTACCCCAATCCTAAAAGAAGCATTATTGTAGGCCATTGGGGCGGCGAAGAACAAGGATTGAACGGTTCGCGGGGCTATGTAGCCGATCACCCTGAGATGATGCCAAAAATATCTGTCCTGTTCAACCAGGACAATGGTACCGGAAGGATCAACTGGATCAACGGGCTTGGCTTCCTGGATGCCTATGATTACTTTGGCCGCTGGTTTGCCTACCTGCCCAAAGAAAACCGCGAAGAGATCAAAACAGATTTTCCCGGGAACCCCGGTGGCCGCGGCGGCTCAGACTACGCGGCTTTTATTCCTTATGATGTGCCGGCTTTCTTTCTCATCGGCAATAGCTGGGATTATGGCACTTACACCTGGCACACAGGGATGGACACTTATGACAAAATCGTCTGGGAAGACTTGAAGCGGAATGCAGCCACCATCGCCACGCTGGTTTACCTGGCTTGCGAAGAACCGGAAATGTTCAGCAGGAGAAAGGCGGCCTTACCCCTGGACCTCAAAAAAGGGAACCGGATGAGTTGGCCGGAAGCCGTAGCACCAGCGAGGAATAGCGAAACTTATTTTAAATAGACAAAAGCATCTCTATACAAAATTTATAATGCTTAAGCCTTTTAGAATGGCTTAAGCATTATAAATTTACCTGGCCTCTGTTCTCAAGGCGCTCAATAGCAACAATTTGATTACCTTTTGAAATCCTATCTTTCTTTAGCCCGGGCAAAACCGTGCTCCGTGGTAACAATAAGGTGCAAGCGGTCAAATTAAAAACAGGATAAAAAAATTTATCTTTGGGTCAATACCCTGCTCTCCCCGAAAATACCATCCGCATGGATGACACGTACGACATACGCATAATTCCCGGCTGCGAGGTGATATTTTGCCAGGTCGAGGTCCAGCTCATGTGTGCCCGCGCCTAACTGGCTGCTGAAAATCTCGCCTAAACTTCTTCCGTTAATATCAAACAAAAGACATTTTACCGTTGCCGATTGATGTAAAGTGATCGGTAAAGTTGCTTTTGAGGCTACCGGATTGGGGTATAAATCACCTAAATGGTAATATTTGGCATTTTGCTTTTCTATGTGGCCGATCCCGGTTCCATTTCCGGCTACCGCGGCTTCGAAATACCCATCATAGCTTCCATCGCTGTTTTGGGTCAGGCTACACAACTGAAGGCTGTAACCATCACTAAAGATATTATCGCTGGAGAAACTCATCGGGTCGGCCCCTTTCGTATAAATACTGCTGTTATCGGCATAGACAGCATTCTTGGCGGCCGGATCAAATGACATCTGGGAGACTACAGCATAACTGGAACTGGTACGTACCTGGAAATGAATGTGGCAGATACGTCCCTGGTACCATCCGGGAAAAATAGTAGTAAAATTTACCTCCCCGTTACTGTCCGTGATCTGGTAACCCCTCAGGTAGGTCTTACCTGCCTGTCCCGGATTCATACTGTTGTCATAGCCGGAATAGTAGCCATCTTTATCGCAATGCCAGATATTGACCCGCACCCCAGCCATTGGGCCACAATCCCCTACTCCATTAATTTTTATTTTCAGGTTAAAACGGACACCGGCCCGGTCTTCCCGAACATCACTTCTGAAAAAAGTCTGGTTTTCCGTAAGGTCCAGGGGAAAAGGGCCTTCCGTTTCGGTAGGGATTAAAGTACATACTGCCAATGGATCATCACCGGCTCCAGCCGCAAATGTGCTCTTGAAAGGGATTAGCGAGCTAAAGCCCGCCAGCCCGACACCTCTTAAAAAATCTTTTCTGTTCATTTTTTCTAAGTTTGTACCCGCAATCTCCATGAAATAGGTTGAGCAACAAAAAAAATGGGGTGAATGGGTAAAAAAATGGGGTGAAAATCAGAGTTTCCGGTTGATCAGGTCCATTACTTCTTTTTTATATAAAGAACCAATCGCTATTTTCATTCCCCTGACAACCACCTCGAGGGAAGATATCTGTTGGATTTTATCAATGGCCACAAGAAAGGAGCGATGTACCCTTATAAATTTTGTGTGGGGTAAATTACTTTGAATTGTTTTCAATGTCATCCTGATCAGCCTCGGCGGGCCGTTTACCGTATGCACTTTAATGTAATTATCCAGGCTCTCAATCCATAATATATCGCCAAACGCCATCTTCACATGACCTGCGTCCGATTTCAACCATAGGTAATCAGCCTCCCGGGCTTGACTTATCCCATGAAGTTTTGCCTGCACTTTCACAACCGCCTGTCGCAAACGTTCCTGCGAAAACGGCTTTAACAAGTAATCTACCGCGTCCAGCTCAAAAGCATTTACGGCATACTTCTGGTAGGCTGTGGTGAGTATAAGTAAGGGCAGCTTTGGAAGCGACCGGTAAAAGTCCAGTCCCGAAATACCAGGCATATTAACATCCAGCAACAGCAAATCTGTGGGATGTGCTTCAAGATAGTTAAAAGCTTCGGTTACCTTGGTGAATACCGAGGCTAAGTCCAGCTCCGGGATGCTTTTACACAACTGTTGTAATACTTCCAAAGCCAGAGGTTCGTCGTCCAGGGCTATTGCTTTAATCATATAGAGGTAGTTTTAGGTGAACAGAGTATTGAGCCTGATCCGCAACAATATTAATGGTGTACCGGTTGCCGTAAATATTCTCCAGCCGCTTTAGTGTATTTTTAAGCCCGATACGTGACTTGTTTATTACCGGTTGTGGTACCACAATCTTATTGCTGCAATAAAAATCAAGTAACTGATGGTCATCGACGCTGATGCGTAAGACAATTTCCCCTGTATTTTCAGGGTTGACGCCGTACTTAAATGCATTTTCCACAAAAGGTAGCAGCAGCATGGGGGCAATACGTAAAGACATATTGGCCGGCCTTATGATCTCCAAATTAAAAACCAGTTCCGCATGAGCCCGGTAAGCCTGTAAAGCAATATAATCTTCCAGGAAACCAAGTTCCTTTTCGAGCGTTATATACTGGTGTGTGTTATCGTCGAGCGCATAGCGCATCATATTAGACAACTGAACCACCGCTTTGGGCGCATCTTCGGAATGTTTCAATACCAAAGCATAAATACTATTCAGTGAATTGAACAGGAAATGTGGGTTGATCTGGGCTTTAAGATAGGAGAGCTCCGTTTCCAGCTGTTGCTGCCGCAGATGCTTCAGTCTGCTGTTGGCGGCCAGCAAGTGGGCACACACGACTACGAATAAAAACTGGAATACTCCTTGTGTATACTTTAAGGGTGCTCTCCCGGGTCCTCTGCCTTGCCGGAAATATCCCCCTGGTCTTAAGACATCGTCGATATAATAGGGCAGTATGACGCAAACCAGAAACGAGCACAACAAAAGCAGACCATAAATTATGTATTGCCGTTCAAAATAGTAGCGCGGCAAGATCCAATAGCGGTGAACAAAGAAAAAAGCAAGGGCTATAAGGTAAGAAAGAAAGCTTTGCTGGAAACCACGCACACTCACAAATCTAAAATTCCAGTTAAAATCCGGGGAGGTAAATACGGGGAAACTCAGGAAAAGCAGGCATGCCGCCACAGTCAACAGCAGTGGGTAATTGAGGCGCCTATCTTTTAAGTTCCCATTAAGATTTGACATCTGCTTATTGTTTAACTTGCATATAGTTTTTGGACAATACGACCGTACTATCCAAATTCAAATTAGCAATAAATATTGTTATCTATTGAAAATTTTTTGAAGATGAATGTTTTAATCGCAGGAGCAACAGGTTTAGTGGGAGGGCTTTTAATAGAAGAATTGAGCCAGGATAAATGTATTGAAAACATTTTCATTCTATCCCGCAGACCTGTCAATACTTCTAACAATAAAGTAAAAGTAATTCTCACCGACTTTGATAATCTCGATGCCACCCTGAAGCAAATTGAAGATGTGGAGGCCGTTTACTCCTGCCTGGGCACAACAAAGGCACAGACACCCGATCGTTCCGTTTACGAGAAAGTCGAAATTCATTATCCATTGCAGATTGCCAAATGGGCAAGGGAAAATTGTGTTTCCCAATTTCATTACATCAGCAGTATAGGTACCAGCCTTGATGCCAGAAATGAATACCTGAGCCGTAAAGCAGTAGCAGAACAACAGTTGTCGCACACGGGCATCCCACAGGTATTTATCTATCGCCCGAGCTTCATTGTGGGTAAACGAGAAAGACCCAGGTTACTGGAAACGATCAGTGGTATGGTGCTGAAGGCGGCCCAGCCCCTCCTCAATGGTAAAGCCAGAAAATACCGGCCCATTGAGGCTAAAGATATTGCGCATACGATGTGGCTGTTAACCAATAAATCAGAGCCGGGAACTTATATACTGGAGTCTGATGAGATATTTGACATCAGTAGCGGTAAGCCCACTAAAAATCATCATTGTCATTAGGTTTTAAGGTTCATAAAACAGCGTTGCCTGTGTTCGGCGAACACGGGCAACGCTGTTAATATTTAAGCCGTTTACAGTAGCCTTACTGCATCTTTGGCAAAATAGGTCGCGATAAGATCAGCCCCGGCACGCCTTATCGAGGTAAGGCTTTCAATAATCGCTTTATCTTCCTCCAGCCAGCCGCGCTGTGCAGCCGCTTTGATCATGGCATATTCGCCACTTACATGATAAGCAGAAACCGGCAAAGTAGTCGCGTTTTTGATCTCCCGGATGATATCCAGGTAAGCCATAGCCGGCTTCACCATAACAATGTCCGCACCTTCAGCTTCATCACGATACAGTTCATTCAGGGCTTCCAGGCGATTGGCATAATTCATCTGGTAAGTTTTTTTATCGCCGAAGCCGGGTGCAGAATCGAGCGCATCTCGGAATGGGCCATAGAAGCAACTGGCATATTTAGCCGTATAACTCATAATGCCGACATGGCTAAATCCATCCGATTCAAGTGCGGACCGGAACGCGCCGATACGGCCATCCATCATATCGCTGGGCGCTATGAAGTCGGCCCCGGCCGTCGCATGACTTAAACTCATGCGGGTAAGCGCTTCTACAGTAGCATCGTTGACGATAATACCTTTTTCCGGGTCTACAATGCCATCATGACCATAAATAGAATATGGGTCCAGGGCCACATCTGTCATCAGTACAATTTCCGGAACGGCATCTTTGATCGCTTTGATGGCTCTCTGCATGAGTCCGTCCGGGTTCCAGCTTTCTCTGCCGGTATTATCTTTCAGTTCATCCGCGCACTTAATGAAAAGGAGTACGGAACGAATGCCCATGCGCCAGATCTCTTTTACCTCCTGAACCGTTTTATCCAGGGAACGCCGGTAATAGCCAGGCATAGAAGTAATTTCTTCCTCAATCCCTACCCCTTCCGTTACAAATATGGGTAAGATAAAATCACTTGGGGTGAGCACCGTTTCTGCCAGCATACTCCTGATGGCGGCGCTGCTTCTATTAATCCTGTTTCTTCTTTGTAATATCATAATATTATCAGTTTTGCTGATTTTTTCTTCCCGGAGTATGTCCGGGTTATTCTACCCAGGTCCTGGGGTGCCTGCAGGCATCCAGTAAAACGGCCTCGGCACTCTCCGCCTTCGGCTGGTAATCGTAATCGAACCGCACCGTAGGAGGCAGGCTCATGAGTATACTCTCCGTTCGCCCATTGGTTTTCAAGCCAAAGATAGTGCCCCGGTCGTGGATCAGGTTAAACTCCACATAGCGGCCACGCCGGATTTCCTGCCAGTATTTTTGTTCCGCGCTGAATATTTTTCCTTTATTTTTTTCCATGATCGGGATATAGGCGTCCACGAAACAATTGCCATTGGCCTGCTGGAAGGCAAACAAGGCCGCCACATCCATCTCTAAGGGCAAACCAGGAATTAAAGGAACTCCGGGGCGCAAATGATCATAAAAAACACCGCCGATACCACGCATCTCAAAACCGCGGTGTGCGTTATTAAAATAAGCATCACATTGTTGTTTAAAAACCGGGTAGAGGTTGGTATCAAAAGCATCAGCCGCCCTTTTTAGTGTGGTATGAAAATGTCTCGCATCGTGCTCATCCAGGTAATAGGGGGTAAGATCAGCGCCGCCACCAAACCACTGATCGATCACATTACCCGCTTCATCATATAATTCAAAATAGCGCCAGTTGGCATGCGTGGTGGGCACATGCGGGTTGAAGGGATGTAGGACCAGGCTAAGACCACAGGCAAACCAGCGGTCACCGTCTATACCTAATGCTTTGCGCATTACCTCCGTCACCTTACCTTCTACCACAGAAGTATTGACGCCACCCTTTTCCAAAACCGCGCCATTGCTGATAACCCTTGTTCTACCACCGCCCCCCTCCGGTCGCTCCCAGCGGTCCTCTACGAAAGTGGCAGCTCCATCAGCTTGTTCCAAAGCCGTGCAGATCTGGTCTTGTAATTGGTGAATATAATCAATCCAGTTAGTTCTGTTAAATGAGCTCATAGGATATTGAAATTGGGCTATACACAAACTGCATGCTCCGGAGGAATCATGCAGTTTATCATTTATGCAAATTTGGTTTTGTACTCTTTCAATGCGGCATCCAGGCAATCCATAGCGTTATTGATCGCGTCTTCATTCAACACATAAGCCATACGCACTTCATTTTTGCCCAGGCCCGGACTCGCGTAAAAGCCGCTGGCCGGCGCCATCATTACGGTCGCACCATTATGACTAAAGCTTTCCAGTAACCATTGACAGAAATGCTCACTGTCTTCGATCGGCAGCTTTGCCATCGCGTAAAATGCGCCGCCCGGGTTCGGGCAAACCACGCCTTCCATAGCCTGCAAACGCTTTACCAATAAATCGCGACGGGACCGGTATTCATTCAATACGCCATCAAAATAGTCTGCCGGCAGGTCGCAGGCCGCTTCACCTAAGATCTGCTCAAAAGTTGGCGGAGATAAACGCGCCTGTGCAAATTTCAATACAGCGGTGTACAGGTCCTGGTTTTTAGTCACCAGGGCACCGATACGCGCGCCGCAGGCAGAATAACGTTTAGAAATCGTATCCAGTAAAACGGCGTGCTGCTCTAATCCTTCTAAAGCTAAGGCAGAGAAGTGTCGCGCGCCATCATAACAAAACTCACGATAGGCTTCATCACTGAACAGGAAGAGATCATGCTTCAGGCAGATATCTCTTAAAACCATCAGCTCTTCTTTGCTGTATAAATAACCGGTAGGGTTATTAGGGTTACAGATCATGATCGCTTTGGTATTCGGCGTAATCGCCTTTTCAAAAGCTTCGATTGGTGGTAAAGCAAAATTCTCTTCAATCGTAGAACCTATAGGTATCACCTTAACGCCCGCAGCTACGGCAAAGCCATTATAGTTGGCGTAGAAAGGTTCGGGTATAATGATCTCATCGCCGGGATTCAGGCAAGCCTGCATTGCGAATGCGATGGCTTCTGATCCGCCTGTAGAGATAATAATATCCTGCTTCTCTACATTAAGGCCCTGGCGCTGATAATACTCCGCCAGTTTGACCCTGTAAGACTCAAATCCTTCGCTTGGACTATAAGCCAGCACTTTAAGGTCTGTATCTTTAACGGCCTGCAAGATGCTTTCCGGTGTTTCAATATCGGGTTGACCGATATTAAGATGGTATACCGTAGTGCCGGCTTTCTTCGCAGCATCTGCGAACGGTGTTAATTTTCTAATGGGCGATGGCGGCATCAGCTCGCCACGTTTTGAAATTTGAGGCATAAAATGTCTTGCTTTAAAACTGCGGCAAAGATACGCCTTAGGGCCATAATAAACGCTAAAATAAGTCTTCGAAAAAGCAATGGGAGCAGCCTTCAAATTCCATAAAAAATACTCCAGGTATTCCGGGATAACTTTAAGTTCAATATATTAGCATACCCAAATCCCTTTAATCATGAATAATTTACAAAGATCAGTATGGCTGATGCTTGTTGCTTTCAGCAGCCCTGTATTAGCACAAAAATCAACAGTCAGTACGAATAAGCGCCAATATGAAGTAGGCGTCCTGCCGTTGCGGTATCATATGGACAATAAATTCCAATACAAAAACAATTATTGGCAACCATTAGCCGCCGCTTACCTGAGCACTTATAAGGCAGGTAGTAACTTTTCCTGGATGGCGCAACTGGAGTACAGTTCCCGGAATACAGATGATGCCTGTGAAGGCTGTACCGATATGGGAGAATCGGATTTTAACTACAGTGCTTTAAATGTAACTTTAGCGGCACGCCAGACCTGGGGGCAAAGGACCAACAGGCGCTGGCAGGCTTTTTTACAACCGGGCATTTTCCTTGGGCACAATAGCTTCGCCGGCTACAGAATTGGCGGATGGTGGGGATACAGTAACTATTCCTACAGAGCGTTTGCTTACGGGCTGGACCTGGGACTAGGTGTAAAATTTATGATCACGCCTAAAATCCCTTTTACGCTTACTTCAAAACTTTTAATAGGCTGGGAATCCCGTACTAACCGGCCTGACAATGCGCCCGGCCTTTCTGAACATATCTCGGCAACTCCCTTACAAATAGGACTAGCATATATTTTCTAATGGTTAAAAAACAGAGGTTTTTTATCGCTAAAAGGTAGCCCGCCAAAGTGTGGCGTGTCCCCAGCTGCCCCACTCCTTAAGGCTCGGTTCGATTTCTTTAAGGAGTGTTTTAAAGTCTACGTATTTACCCTTCTTCATTGGCTTAATTTCTTTCTCCGAAAGCTCCACATCAGTTACGCTGGTGGCAAACCATGTAGTATACAGCCTTGGAATGGCAAGCCCTAAGATCATACCGGGCAGGCCGCCGAATGATTCCGGTCCCGAGCTGACCAATATCTGGTCGGTATAATA
>CAXYKQ010000264.1:0-3016 GCA_964277835.1 uncultured Edaphocola sp.
TCCTGGATCAACGCCGGGTATTTTGTGTTGCAACCGGAGATCAAAAACTACCTGCAGGGCGACATGGACGATATTATGTGGGAAGCGCAACCGATGAGCGCATTGGCAAAAGACAGCGAAATTGCCGCTTATAAACACGACGGGTTCTGGAAATGTATGGACACCCTGAGGGAAAAAGAAGAACTGGAAGCCATGTGGGAAAAAGGTGCCGAATGGAAATGCTGGTAGTAATGATCAGTAAGAAGCAAAAAGTAAAAAGTAAAAAGTGAGAAGTGAGAAGTTAGGAGTAGGAAGTGAGAAGTAAGAAGTGAGAAGTGAGGAGTGAAAAGTGAGGAGTAGGAAGTGAGCAGTGAGCAATGAGCACTGATTGGAGATGGGTTATGAGCGATGGCTGTTTGAATTACTGAGTACGGCTCCATCTAACCTATATAACTTTTAACTATTCTCTCAAATACTACACCCTATTACTGATAACATTTCATAGCTCCCTTAAAATTTTTCACTCACAACTTATCACCCATCAATTATCATCTGTCACCCACATAAATATATCACTCATCATCGATAACAATTCCATGCAGGAGCTATACAACATATTCAAAGGCAAAAAAGTATTCCTTACGGGTCATACCGGGTTCAAGGGGACCTGGCTCTTACAGATCCTGAACCAGCTGGGCGCTACTGTTAAAGGCTATGCACTTGCTCCGAAGCACGACAACGACCTGTACCGGCAGATAGATGGCGAAGCACTATGCTACAGCTCTGTAATAGCCGACATTAATGATGCCGCGCAACTGCAGGCTGAGTTGGTACGCTTCGAACCTGATTTCGTATTTCATCTCGCGGCACAGGCTTTGGTGAGAAGAAGTTACCTGGTGCCGGCTGAAACTTTTGCCACCAATGTGATGGGTACCGTGAATGTCCTGGAAGCTTTGCGAAAACTGGAAAAGCCTTGTGTCGCAGTAATGATCACTACGGACAAAGTGTATGAAAACCCGGAAGACGGTATTGCATTTAAAGAAGCCGACAAGCTGGGTGGTTATGATCCCTATGCTGCTTCAAAAGCTGCCTGCGAAATTGCCATCAGTTCCTATATGCGTTCTTTCTTCTCCCCGGATCATTATGAGCAGCATCAAAAAAGTATCGTTGCGATGCGCGCGGGTAATGTGATCGGGGGCGGCGATTTTTCTGAAGACCGGATCATTCCCGATATAGTGAGGGCGATTCAATTCATGGAACCGGTAAAACTGCGCCATCCTAAGGCAGTAAGGCCCTGGCAACATGTACTGGAACCCTTAATGGCTTACCTGGACACTGCTGCCCTTCTGTACACGAAACCCGGCAGCTTATCCCCCGCCTATAATATAGGCCCGGAAGCTACAGATGTATTGCCGGTACTCGAAGTTACGGAGCGTTTTATTGCAGCCTTTGGCAGAGGTTCCTATGAAATTAAAGGTAAAGAACAGCAGCCGCACGAAGCCGCTTTACTCCTGCTGGATAATACCCTTATCAAAAAAGAAACGGGCTTTACACCCAGGCTTACCGCACTCCAGGCCATCGAATGGACTGCTGAATGGTACGCAGACAAGGAAAACACTGCTGCTGAAAAATGCCGGGATCAGATCAATCGTTTCTTTAAGCTCCGGGAAAACTAAATTTGCTTCATCCTTGCCAGCCTGCTGCTTCTTTTGATGAAGTAAAGCATAAGCAATATAATGAATATTGAAAGTACTCCTGCAATAACAGGTACGATGAAAGCAAAAACGGCGCCGCTAAAAGCCAGCGTATTCTCGCCGGTGGCCAGTAAACCGTTGCCGGTAGTCAGCGTAGTTTTAGAAGAAAGCAAACGGGTAAAGGTGGTGCCGGTCTGAACGATACCGGCAGCGCCGCCGCCGACAATCAGGCCCAGACTCCACTTGATCATTTCATTATCTATCTGAAGAAAAGAAGCGGTAAGCAGCGTTCCCGCTGCGATAGATAAAGGCGTAGCAATAAAGTCCAGGAAATTATCTACTACCGGGATGTAATACCCTGCTATCTCTATGACCGCCGCTGTGGCAAAGGTAAGTACAGCAGGCATAGTCCCCAACCAGTAAATACTATAGGTCACTCCATCCGGAAATAATTTAAAGTAGGCAGCCAGGGAGGCCACGAGCAAGGGTAAAAACACCCTGAAACCACAGCTGGCGCTTAAGCCGAGCCCCAATAACAAAGCCAAAACAATTTCCTGGTACATGACACTGAATATTTTCCTTAAATTTAACGCATAAACCTACAACTCATTTAAAAAATCCAACTATTTTTTGACTTAAATCTATCAATAGGTTTGAAAAAGATCCAGGTGTTTCATTGTCTAAGTGAACATTTAAAGCAAATATTGCCCTTTTCCGAAATTGAAACTCAATCTATTTCCAGCCATACTTCCCGGCGGATATTTAAAAAAGGCGAACGATTTATTACCGAAGGAGCCGTCAATACCAGCTCAGGCTTCCTCTGTAACGGTCTTATGCGGCTGTTCTACATTAAAGAGGACAAAGAATTCACCGTTAAGTTTTTTTATAAAAATTCATGGATTGGTAACCTGCAAAGTATTCATCATGGTGAACCAAGCCAGTATTACGTGGAAGCCGTCGTCAGAACCGAAATGCTGGTATTGGAGCACAGCGCAATGAGCCGGCTTTTCAATGAAATACCCCGGTTTGAACGCTATATCCGGCTGATGATAGATGCGGCCTTCAGGCAACTTATCCAGGAAAAAGCAGACCGCATATTGCTGACACCCGAAGAGCAATATTTGAAATTACTGGATACCCACGCTGCACTGATTGAAATGTTGCCCCTCAAGCAAATTGCCAGTTTGCTGAATATAGAACCCGGCAGTTTAAGCCGCATCCGAAGAAGAATCGCCGGGAATACCAAAAAGCTTTAAACACCTTTACCGAATGTATTTCCCGCTTTTCCTCCTGCTAGTTTCCATGTACCTACAATAGGTAATAAAAAAATAAAAACTGTTGAC
>CAXYKQ010000265.1:0-2553 GCA_964277835.1 uncultured Edaphocola sp.
CATGATCGGCGCCACCTTATATGTAGATGAAGTGCAGGATGGCGCGGCAACTAATGCCTATGGCTTTTATTCTTTTAGTTTAAAGCCCGGGAGCTATACTTTGCGCTTCAGTTACACGGGCTTCAAAGATGAAGTTTATACCGTTAATTTACAGAATGATACTACCATTAATGTAGACATGAGGTCCACTAGCGCTAATGAGCTGGAGGGAGTAGTGGTTACCGGTGAGCGGGCCGATAAAAATGTCAGCAGTACTCAAATGGGCACTATTGGTTTGACAACAGAAAAGATTAAAAAACTCCCTGTTGTTTTTGGCGAATCCGATGTACTCAAGGCGATCCAATTATTACCGGGTGTTCAATCTTCCGGCGAAGGCCAGGCCGGTTTTTATGTCAGAGGGGGCGGCCCGGATCAAAACCTGGTATTGCTGGATGAGGCCGTCGTCTATAATACAGGGCACCTTTTCGGCTTCTTCTCTATCTTTAATTCCGATGCTATCAAAAATGTAAACCTGGTAAAGGGCGGCGCCCCGGCTAATTATGGCGGTCGCCTGTCCTCTGTGCTGGATGTAAACATGAAGGACGGTAACATGAAGCAGTTCGAAGGCGAAGGCGGTATCGGCCTTATTGCTTCGCGGCTTACCCTTCAGGGCCCCATCGTGAAAGATAAAGGCTCTTTTATGCTTTCCGGCCGCAGAACCTATATTGATGTGATTACCAAACCCTTTTTAAAAGGTAATGCTCAGGGGAGCGGTTATTATTTTTACGATGACAACCTGAAAGCGAATTACATATTGGGAAAGAAAGACCGCTTATACCTGATCGGATATTTCGGCCAGGACGTATTTACTTTTAATAGCAAGAGCGGGGACTTTAACGTAAAAATGCCCTGGGGCAACGCGACTTCAACCCTGCGTTGGAACCACCAATATAATGGTAAACTTTTTATGAACGTTTCCGCTATCTATAACAAATACGATTTTGAATTCAGGGGTGGCCAGAGAGATATGAGTATCGCTTTGTCCTCGGGTATCCGGGATTGGAACGGCAAAATAGATTTTGATTATTTCTCCAGCTTCGGTCACGATTTTAAATTCGGGATGAACTACACTTATCATACCTTTAAACCAAGCCAGATCAGCGGAAGCTCCGGGGATTCAATGTTTATGCCGGCAAATCCATTTACAAAATATGCTCACGAATCTGCCATTTATGTAACGGATGAATTTAACCTGGGCAAGCGCCTGAAGATAAACGCGGGTTTAAGATATTCTTTGTTCCAGCAGGTAGGGCCTTATGCTAATTACACTTATGATAATAACGGCAATAAACTGGATAGCACGGTGTGGGGAAGTGGTCAATTGGTAAAAACCTATGGCGGTTTTGAACCGAGAATATCGGGAAGATTTACCATTAATGAAGTCTCCTCTATAAAAGCTTCCGTGGGGCGTAGTATGCAATACATCCACCTGGTGTCCAACAATGGCAGTACATTGCCGACTGATGTATGGATGCCAAGCTCTATGATCGTACAGCCGCAAAAAGCCTGGCAGTATGCGTTAGGCTATTTCCGGAACTTTAATGATAATGCAATAGAAACTTCCGTTGAAGTCTACTATAAAGACCTGAAAAACCAATTGGAATACCGGGAAGGGTATACTCCCAGCAATTTCAGGGATCCTGAAGTGGACCTGGTGAACGGGGAGGGCCAGGCTTATGGTGCAGAGTTTTTCTTGAACAAGACAAAAGGAAACTTTACCGGTTGGATCGGCTATACGCTTTCCTGGACCAACAGGCGCTTTGAGATGTTGAATAGCGGTAAAGTATTCCCCGCAAAGTATGACCGCAGGCATGACCTGTCTATAGTGGCCAATTATGAGTTCAGTAAAAAGCTGAATGCTTCCGCAGTTTTTGTGTTCGGAACGGGCAATGCGATCACTTTACCTACCGGTCTTTATTATGTCGACGGCAAACTGGTACAAGACTTTAGTGAAATTAACCAATACCGTATCTTCCCTTATCACAGGCTAGACCTTTCATTGAACTGGACGCCGCGCGCCAATAGTACGCGGAGAATAAAAGGAACCTGGGCATTCTCCATCTATAATGTGTACAGCCGGCTCAATCCATACCTGCTTTATGTCAGTACAGAGGGAAGCTTGCAGCAGGGCACTAAGGTTACGGTAAAGCAAGTTTCTATTTTCCCGATCCTGCCAAGTATCACGTACAACTTCAAATTCTAAATAGATAACAAAGCCGGCAATTTAAGATGCCGGCTTTATTGATCGGATGATACTTGAGATTTGCGGGTGTTATCTGATGAGGGTATGACAAAATATGCCGGTAGCTACAGCGACATTCAAAGATTCTGCTTCCTTGCCGATGCGGTCGATCGTAAGCCGGTGGTGTACCATTGCTTTCACCTCATCCGATATGCCTTTACTTTCATTACCCATAATGATAAATCCGGGGGCATATTCCGTTTGCGCATCGAGAGAAGTACCTCCCTGGATGGCGGCATAACTGGGTAGCTCCGGTTTAGCTTGCAGGAAAG
>CAXYKQ010000266.1:0-5072 GCA_964277835.1 uncultured Edaphocola sp.
CCCTGGATAATACGGTTGTAGTCAATGTATCTAAAGATCTTCCTTTTGCTTTAAGCCGTTTTTGTGCCGCAGAAGGCCTGGAAAACGTAGAAAATTTATCGGATTTCAAAAGCACATTCGGCACCGATTACGGTGTAACGCTCTCCGATTCTCCGCTACAGGGACTGCTCAGCCGCGCGGTGGTTGTGCTGGATGAGCAAGGTAAAGTTTTATACACCGAGCAGGTAGACGACATTACCCACGAACCTGATTATGAAGCTGCACTGAATATCCTTAAATAGGTTTTCATCATAAAAATTACGCTTAAATGCCTGCTCTTTTATCAAGGGCAGGCATTTTTAATGGAAAAACAGCCGCCATGAGACTATGAAACTACCATTTTTTCATTTATTTTTGAACAGACTTACTTCAAATAAAGACCTGTTCATCAAAACATTGAGGCTGCAATGGATTCTAAAAAGAAAATAGCATTACTGGAAGTGGACTACCGATCTGCGCAAACTGAAAAAGAGAAACTCGACCTTTTATCCGAAATTATTCTGGAAATAAGGACAGAGGATGTGGAAAAGGCGCTGAGACTTTCTGAAGAGCTGATGGAACGCTCCAAAGCGATCAATTACCCCTTGGGTGTCGGTAATGCCTACAATCATAAGGGCGCCTGCTACTGGATCAAGGGCGAATATGAAGATGGCCTGGATGAACTGGCGGAGGCTTACTCCATAGCCCGTGAACTTGAAGATAAAACGCTCGAAGCGAAAGCTTTAAATAATTATGGCCGCATCTACCGGGAGCTGGGTGACATCTCGAATGCACTGGTGCACTTCGAGGAAGCTTTGGAGATCAATGAATCGCTGGATAATGTCATCAACCAGTCCATCAACCTGACGAATATCGCGAATCTTTACCTGGACCTTTCTGATTATGACTCGGCCCTGGAATATGCCCTTAAATGCCTGCCCATTTTTGAAAAAGAACAGGATAATGTGCGGCTGGCCAGCATTTACAACACTTTAGGTAACATCTATCACAAAAAAGAAATGTTCAACGAAGCCCTGGAATATTTCCAGCGCATGCAAACGATGGCGGAAGAAAATTCACCCTCCAAGTCGCTGGCGAACAGTGGCCTGGGTAAAGTATATTTTAAACTATACGATTACGAGCGGGCCTCTCACTTCCTGAATATCGCTTTAGAGCAATCCAAAGAAACCAATAACTTCGAAGTAGAGATCATCACGCTCTATTACCTGGCGTACTTGTATGAAAACCAGGGCTTATACCAGAAGTCGCTGCAATTTTATAATGAAGCCCTGCAACTGGCTAATGAATTCCTGCGGAAGCAAGACCTGGTAAGCATTCATGAGCGGCTCTCCATTCTTTATGATACGCTTTCTAATGTTCCTAAGGCCTATGAACATCTTAAAGCCTACGAAAAGCTGAAAGAAGAGATTTTCCACCAGAATACCTATAACAAAATGCGCAACCTGCAGATCAAGAACAAGATCGAGGTGGCTAAAAAAGAAAAAGAGGTAGCCGAAAGAACGGCTATGCTGAAACAGCAATTTATGGCCAATATGAGCCACGAGATCAGGACGCCGATGAACGCCATCGTCGGCATTACGCGTTTACTGATCGACAAGCAGCCCAGCGAAGAGCAGCTCCGCTACCTGAAACTCATCCAGCAAAGTACGGACAATCTATTGGTCATCATCAACGACATCCTGGACCTATCCAAGATCGAAGCCAACAAGATCACGATAGAATCTATTGCCTTTTCGATCCGCGACCTGCTTTACGGCACCAAAGAGATCATGCAGCTTAAAGCACGTGAAAAGTTCTTATCCTTCAATATTGATATGGATGAGCGGATCCCGGATTGCCTGATCGGCGACCCTACGCGCCTCAACCAGATCCTGGTCAACCTGATCGGGAACGCCGTAAAATTTACGGAGAAAGGCGGCATCCATGTCCAGGTAAAATTATACAAAGAGAACGGTCATAAGATCGCGGTCCGGTTTGACATAAGCGATACCGGTATCGGGATCTCCAGGCAATACATCAATACTATTTTTGACAGCTTCACGCAGGCAGGCAGCGACACGGCCCGCAAATACGGGGGCACAGGCCTGGGCCTTACGATCTCCAAGCAATTGGTAGACCTCATGAAAGGGCGTATGGAAGTGGAAAGCCAGCTCGGCAAGGGCACCACCTTCAGCGTCGTGATCCCATTTGAAGTTTCTGCTCACCAGAGCCGCATCCAGCATGAGCAGCCGGATACCGCTGTGATCAAAAAGGAACTCAGCCAAGCTTATATTCTCCTGGTGGAAGACAATGAATTCAACCAGATTGTGGCCGAGGAAACCCTAAAAAACAGTCTCCCCGATATCCGGATCGATATCGCCAACAACGGGGAAGAGGCGATCGCGAAGCTCAGGGAAAATGATTATGATATGATCCTGATGGACATACAGATGCCGGTGATGGACGGTATTACCACCACTAAATACATCCGCCAGGAAATGCCCGAAAACAAACGGCACGTAAAAATTGTGGCGATGACCGCTAATGTGCTGCAGGACGATGTGAAGCGCTATTTCGACGTGGGTATGGATGCCTACATTTCCAAGCCTTTCCAGCTGGAAGACCTGTTGCTGACAATGAGCCAGCAAATGCACGCCAGGCCCGAATCCGCCACGGATATTGCAGCACAAAAAGAGGAAGAAGGACAGGCGTCTAAAACGCTGCTCTTGCCGGAGACCGTTACAGATATGCAATTCTTATCCCAGTTCACGAAGAATAATGCTGAAAAGCGCAATAAATACATCCGTATGTTCCTGGACAATTGCCCTAAACTCCTGCAACAGCTGAATGAAGGACTCAATAAAAAAGATTATGCAGCCATGAAAATTGCCGCGCACTCATTAAAACCCCAGATGGGCTATATGGGCATTAAAGAGGAGGTGAGTAATATTTACCTGATCGAGCATGCGGCAGACGAGCAACAGGCCGAAGTACTCCCTTCTTTGATCAAACACCTGAACAAGGTATGTGAACTGGCTTTCGGCGAATTGGGAAAGATCCTGGCCGGTTAAACTATTCAGCAAAGGAACCCACACATTATCTTTCCAATGATACTGCTTTTAGTAGTAGATCACATAACTAACGAACTAAAACAAATGAAAAAAACATTATCACTAAGCCTATTATTCCTCATTCGCAGCTCGTTGCTATTCAGCCAGAAATTCGGACGGGTAGACCGGGTATACCTGGAAGCCGGATTCGTTAAAGGAACTAATGAGCTCTTCCATTACAACGTTTATGTCAATAAAAATTCATTGCAAAAAACAGATGTTCCATTAATGCAGCCAACCGGGCTAAGTGCAGGCCTGGTGATCGGCAGCAAAACTGCCCATGTAAAAGGCCGGTTTTTATTCAACAGTGGCGATATATCCGGTGTAAACTGGTTAGAATGGGGAGTAATGTATGGCTGGATCACTCATAAACGCAGCTTCGCCTTGGATGTCAATGTAGGATTGGCTTACCAGCTTGTGGGGCTGGAAGGATATAATAAATATAGTCCGGGCTATAAAAACATCAGGCAGGTGGGCATCATAAGTGAAGCTAATTTTCACCTTATGACTCCTTATGCAGGCATTTCACCTTTCGTATTCTTCAATTCCAATATTAAAGGAATCAGTCTTGGCGCCGGCACTAAAATAATGATCGGGAAACCGGGCTATACCAAAAAGAATTCAGGACAAATATATAAGGCATCAATAGCTACTTGAAATTGTAGCTACCTAACCGGGATAAAAAAACCAAGTAATAGCTATACCTGATAGTACCTGCAACAGTGGAACAAGCGGCAGATATCCTCCCTCATTGATCAAACGGTAAACAAGATGTGTGTAGCTTTACTAATCGCACAAAGGCCTGGTGAAAAATTTCATCAGGCCTTTGTAATTGTACTACTTGTATCAAAAATTTATTGAGCAAACACCCTGGAGCCACAGCCCAATTCATAGGATTGTGCCGCTGTAGGATTCGTAATAGGGATAGGAGGCAGTGCTCCTATTTCAGCCGAAGTCATACAGCCCAAAAATACCCTGGAGTAGACTACCCCGGTTAATAGGTTTCGAGTCACTTTAAATACTTCTTGTGTACCGGGAGCACAACGACAAGGAGGCTGTATGATTTGAGCCGAGCTCTCTCTAGGAATTACAAAAAAAGCACTTAGGCCAAATGTAAGTGCGGTCGCACCGGAAATTAAAATCTTTCTCATAATTAATAATTTCAATTAGTTCTCACTTTATAATAAGGGGAGAAATAAAACCTTGACTATAAATATATTAAAACAAAAATAAAATTCAAACAAATTGAATATTTTTTATTCTCTTACATATATGCATATAAAAAAGTAGCTTAGCTAATAATTTCTATTTTCACTTAAGCATCCCAAACAAAAATGACTACCGGAAGCCGGTACTCACTTTTCTGTAACGAACGGGCTCACTGCGTTCATATATACGAACAGCCAACGTCATAGTATTCTCTGAAATTGGGATGAATAATGGGTAACGTTGTTAAGGCGCCAACTTGTGCGTCTGTGCAGACAGCCCAGGTCAGTCCCCGAAACAGTAGTGTTCGTCACCCTATACTTTTTCCATTTTAACCATTTTATAAGTGCCTGGATTAGGGCAGGCGCAAGGTATGGTCTGAGCCTGGCATTCTTCAGGGATAATCAGGAAGGCGTTAAGGCCAATGCCAGTGAGGTAGTGACAGCGATCAAAAATTTTTTTTCCTAAATAGTAATTTTAAAAATGCTCATTTCATTATTGAGGGAACACAAACTTTGACTTAAAAAATCAAATTCAAATAAAATCAATATTTATTATCCCCTTATAGTGCTACTATTTGCGCAAAAAGTATACTATCTTACATTTTTGTAAATTTGCCTACTTTTTTCATATAAAGAGACGCTATACGTGAAATTAAAATCACTGGAAATAAAAGGCTTCAAATCGTTTGCCGACAAGACGCAGATCATTCTCGACAATCCCATAACGGGTATTGTG
>CAXYKQ010000267.1:0-4911 GCA_964277835.1 uncultured Edaphocola sp.
GCATGCTGGCTAAAAATTTCGCAGCCTCCGATCCCCTAAACATCACCCCATTAGCATTCAACAAATTACAGGCGCTTAGCTTTGACCCGAATTTTGAATTATACAATGGATATATTTTCAACGGGAATCTGAACAAACTGAATTTCTTTGTCACCCCGGCTTTAAGCGCCGGGGAAACCGGTAAAAATAAACCTTTCATCGCCGCTTTGGACCAACTCATTGCACAGTTCCGGCAAAAACACCCGGAGACAGATGTATCGTACTTCGGGGGCCTGGCAATCGGTGTGGCCAATGCCGCGCAAATGCAAACAGACACCATAGTCACCCTTTCCCTGACCATCGTGCTGTTACTGGGATTGACTTATTATGTATTCCGAAGAAAACGTATTTCAGTCATTATTATTGTCCCTGTCCTATTCGGCGCGCTGTTTGGCATGAGCATTACCGCTATGCTCACCGAGCAGGTCTCTATCATCGCAATAGGCGCCGGGGCGATCATCCTGGGCATTGCGGTTGATTTTTCGGTGCACTTTATGAGCCATACCCGTACGGCCTCCAGTATCAAAGAAACGGTTTCAGGGCTCAGCACGCCTTTAACCCTTGGCGCGATCACCACGATCGGGGCCTTTTATGCCCTGCGCTTTGCCCATGCTCCCCTGCTGCGCGACTTAGGGACATTTGCCTCCTTCAGCCTGATGGGCGCCTCCCTGTTTACCCTGGTTTTTTTACCGCACATCAGCCCTAAACCAAAGCAAGCTGGCAGCGATAACCTTATAGATAAGCTCGCTGCGCTTAAACCGGAAGGCAACAAATGGTTGCTGGCATTAGTGATACTCGCGACCCCGGTACTCTGGTACTATTCCAAAGATGTTGGGTTCGACAGCAATTTGATGCACCTGAACTATATGAGCCCGGAACTCAAAAAAGCGGAACAGGAATTAAACAAAGACAATGCTTACGCGTTGAGTTCCCTCTTCCTGCTCACTAAAGGAAGTTCGGAAGAAGACGCGCTTAACAAGATGGAGCAACACCAGGCGCTATTGCAACAACTGAAATCAGACAGCCTGATCAGGAATGCAATAAATCCCGCGAGCATTCTTCCGTCCCTGGCCACGCAAAAACAGCGTATCAAAAGATGGAGGGATTATTGGACCCCGGAAAAGGTAAATGAAATGATTAGCAAGGTGAACCGCGACGCTCGAAAAGCAGGTTTTTCCGACGGGGCATTCGAGGCATTTTCCTATACGCTTAGCCGCGATTATGAACCTTTCGACAGCAGTTCCCGTGCTTTCCTGAAAGAAATGCTGCCCAGCTCCTTCGCTCAGAATGGTAAAGATTTTTACAGCATCAGTACGGTCAAAGTGATGCCGGGAAAGAGGACTGAAGTATTGCAAACCTTTAATAATACACCCAATGTAACGGTTACCGACCGGCAGTCTGTCTCAGAGCAATTACTCGCACTGCTGAAAGATGATTTTAATAATTTGCTGTTCATTTCCGGCGGACTTGTGTTTATCGCCCTCCTTATCGCTTACGGACGGTTTGAGCTGGCACTGATCTCCTTCCTGCCCATGGCCGTTTCCTGGATCTGGATCACAGGATTGATGCACCTTTTGGGCTTGCAGTTCAACGTGGTCAATATCGTGATCGCGACGCTACTGTTCGGCCTGGGCGACGACTACAGCATTTTTATGATGGATAGCCTGATGGAAAAATACCGGACCGGGAAAAACCATATCAAATCGGCACGGTCGGCAGTTTATCTTTCGGTATTGACCACCGTCACCGGGTTAGGCACACTGATCTTTGCGCAACATCCCGCGTTAAAGTCAATTGCCCTGATCGCGGTCATCGGCCTGATCTGTGTCGTGTTTGTATCGCAGGTATTGCAGCCTTTCCTGTTCAATTTCCTGATCCAAAAACGTGCCGACAAAGGTTTTATGCCGTTCACTATTTTATCCCTTATAAAATCTGTGTTTTCTTTCAGTTATTTTGTTATCGGCTGCTTGCTGGTTTCCCTGGCCGGGATATTCCTGGTCAAACTCAGATTGTTAGGCAATAGAAAAGGGAAATACATTTTCCATTACCTCCTTTCCAAATATACCGGCAGTGTCATTTACCTGAATCACAAATTCGGGCAAAAAATCATAAAGCACCCCAAGGTCAATTTCGACCGGCCTGCCATCTATATTGCTAATCACAGCTCATTCCTGGATATCCTGATCATGACGATGCTGCATCCGAAACTGGTATTGCTGACCAATAAATGGGTGTACCGCTCGCCGGTTTTTGGTGCTGTCGTGCGCATGGCAGAGTATTACCCAGTTGCCGACGGCGCCGAGGAAAGTATAGAGCCACTCCGGGACCTGGTTGCACGGGGCTACAACATTGTCGTGTTCCCCGAGGGCACCCGCTCTGCTACGGACAAAATCGCCCGCTTTCACAAAGGGGCCTTTTATATTTCAGAAATGCTGCAACTCGACATTGTACCGGTCCTGCTGCATGGAGTGCATTATACCATGCAGAAAGGGGATTTCCTGTTGAAGAACGGATTTATGCATATTGAAGCACTTGCTCCTATTCCTTATGCAGACCGTTCCTGGGGTGATACGGTAAAGGAAAGAACCAAAAACATTTCCCGATATTTCAGGAAAGAATTCAAACATGTAAAAGAAGTCATAGAGACTCCTTCTTATTTCCGGGAGCAGATGATCAAAGGTAGCATTTACAAAGGGCCGGTACTGGAATGGTATTGTCGCATCAAAACACGGCTGGAGCATAATTACGAATTGCTTCACGACATCCTGCCCAGGGAGGGCCTGTTTTACGATCTCGGCTGTGGCTATGGTTTCGCGTCTTACCTGCTGCACTGGGCCAGCGAAAAGAGAGTATTTATTGGCGTGGACTACGATGAAGAAAAGATCATCACGGCGCGACATCATTATAAAAAAACCGACAACATAAATTTCGAGGTCGGCGATATCGCTACTTACCATTTATCGCCGTGCACGGGCATTATCATAAGCGATGTGTTGCACTACCTGATACCAGAGGAGCAATTGAAAGTGCTGGATCAATGCTTTGCCGCGCTGCAGGCAGGCGGGGTGTTGATTATCAGGGACGGGGTGAAAGAACTTGGCGCAAGGCATAAAGGCACCGAGCTATCAGAACGCTTTAGTACTAATATACTGGGCTTTAACAAAACGAAAAATGAGCTTCATTTTATCTACCAAAAGGATATAGAAGCATGGGCGGCACAGCACGATATGAACATCAAAGTGATCGATACCACTAAGAACACCAGCAACGTTATGATGCTGCTTTATAAACCCTGAATACCAGACCTGCTTAGTTAACTATTGGTTAATAGCCTCTAAATGCTTAAATTTGAGCTTGCTTCGCCCGGAAATTGCAGCAAATCCGGCCAACGGAAGTTAACCGCGGGAAGCATGGAGAATGGAATGATTATAATAAGAACGATAAATTAAAATATATAATGAGTCAATTAAGTGCATTAGCCGCATCATTGGTAGGTTCGGAGATTGTCAAACTGGGCAATGAAATCAATAACAGGATCGCACAAGGTGCAGCCATTTACAATTACACCATCGGGGATTTCAACCCCGCTATTTTTCCGATCTCAGACGTTTTGAGAGATGAGATTATAAAGGCCTACCAGGAAGGTTTTACTAACTATCCGCCTGCTGACGGCATCCTGCCTTTACGCCAAGCTGTATCAAAATTTGTCAAAGACTACCAGCATATAGATTACGATGTTAACGAGATCCAGATCTCTTGCGGCGGAAGGCCCTTTATTTATACCCTTTTCCGCACACTGGTCGATCCGGGAGACAAGGTAATTTACGCTGTTCCTTCCTGGAACAATAATCACTATACCAGCATTTGCCAGGGGCTGGCCTGCGAAATCAATGCGCTCCCGGAAAACGACTTCATGCCTTCAGTGGAAGAGATACAAGCGAACATTGAAGGAGCTGTATTACTTTGTTTGTGTACGCCGCAAAACCCGACCGGCACTACTTTAACTAAAGAAAAACTAATGCAGATATGCGAACTGGTGATTGCTGAAAACAAGCGACGCGGTGAAGACGAAAAGAAACTATATGTATTATTTGACCAGATGTACGCTACCCTTACCTTTGGCACCACAACCCATTACCACCCGGTACAGCTCAAACCAGAGATGAAAGAATACACCATTTCCCTGGACGGTGTTTCCAAAGCTTTTGCAGGTACCGGCGTACGCGTAGGCTGGGGATTGGGGCCGGCTGCCATCATCGCAAAAATGAAAGCCCTCATGAGCCACATCGGCACCTGGGCGCCGATGGCAGAACAAGTGGCAACCGCAGCTTTTTTAAATAATGAATCCGCGGTTAAAGAAGCCTTGCATACCCATAAACAAAAAATTGAAGAGCGCCTTTTAATGATCAATGATAATGTTGTTGCTTTAAAAGCAAAAGGATATCCTATTGATGCGATCGCCCCGCAGGCCGCCATATACATGACCATAAAAATTGATTTGAAAGGAAAATCCTATAAAGGAAAAACTTTTAATAACCAGGAATCCGTGACCCAATTCCTGATGGATGAAATCGGGGTAGCGCTTGTGCCTTTTTACTGTTTCGGGGCTGATAAAGAATCGCCCTGGTACCGGATCAGTGTCGGTACCGCCTATATGGAAGACCTGGACAAGGTATTCCGCAAAATGGAAGCTGTATTCGCCCAGTTGAATTAAAAGCAATTTGAACTTGATTAATCCCCGGACTATTAAAAGCCGGGGATTTTTTCAGGAACCAACCGGTGAAAATAATTTCGATAGCAGAGGCCTGCTTTAAATATTATATTATTTAAAATTTAAATAATATTAACTAAATTTGAAGTACTAAAAGCCTA
>CAXYKQ010000268.1:0-2798 GCA_964277835.1 uncultured Edaphocola sp.
AGGGCAGATCGCCCCCGTTTTGCAGGGCCGCATCCAGGATGTTTTCGCCACCAAAGGCGAGGTCCATGTCAAAGGAATTGCCATCCAGTTTTACGGTGACTTTGGCAACTTTGGAACGATCGATCTGCTGCTGTTTGGCTTCCCACTCTTTATTGACTTTCTTCGGCTGGTCCGGGGAGGAGAAGAGCTCAAAATAGACGCGCTCGGCGGGCATCTTAACCTCGTTAAGGAAATAATCTTTCAGGGCCACGATCATCGGTTCCGGTCCGCAGATGAATACATCATCCACTGCCTGGTAATTGATCAGTTTAAGGTCCTGGAACGATTTGGCCTTTTCAGCAGTGATGATGCCATTCAGCAATGCCGCTTCCTGGGATTCTTTATTCATCACGTGAAACAGGCGCAGGCGGCTCATAAACCGGTTTTTGAGGGCTTCCAATTCTTCTTTAAATATAATGGAGCCCCGGTTGTAATTACCAAATACCAGTGTAAAGGTGCTGGCCGGTTCATTATACAACACCTCTTTCATAATGCTCATGATCGGAGTGATGCCACTGCCTGCGGAAAAAGCAATATAGTTTCTTTGTTGTTGATCACTGGCTTTGGGCGTGAAATTGCCTAAAGGCGGCATTACGCTTACTACATCACCTACCTTAAGTTCGGTATTCGCCCAGGTGCTGAATTTGCCCGGCGGGTTCACATTTTTTACAGCAACCCTGAGTTCGTTATCACATTTCCCGGAACAGATAGAATAAGAGCGACGCACTTCCTGACCGTCCAGCATAGTCTTAAACGTGAGGTATTGACCAGGCAGGTAGTTGAAGGTTTCCCGGAGGTGTTCCGGCACTTCGAATGCTATAGAAACGCAATCAGGTGTTTCCTGCCTGATATCCTTAACGCTTAGGTCGTGAAATTGTAATGTAGACATAATGGCGCAAATTTAAGTAAAAGGATTGTAAAATTGCAGTGCTTTCACGGATCGCCCAAAATAGCGTATGCAGTTTATTTTGACGCAATCAATGGCACTACTTAAATTTGCCTGCTTTACCTTACAGATATGAGTATGAATCCACTGACAACGGCAGCTGCCTTGAAGATCGCCCGCGAAACACTGGGGGGCCAATACGCCGCCGGGGAAGCGCAGGTGATTGCAGATATGTTGCTGTCGCATTTGCTCGGGCTGGACCGGCTGGGTTTAAGGATGGCGATGCAGGAGGTCATGAACCGCAATACGCAAGCCTCGTTTAAACAACTCCTGGAAGACCTGGAAACGGGACGCCCGGTACAATATGTATTAGGCACTGCCGACTTTTACGGGCTTAAATTTAAGGTGAATGAGCACACTTTAATTCCGCGTCCCGAAACTGAAGAGCTGGTAGAGAAAGTATTGGCCTGGGTGGGTAAGCGACCTCTGAAAGTGCTGGAAGTGGGTACAGGCAGCGGTTGTATTGCGATCGCCCTGAAAAAGTGCGCGCCTGATCTCGAGATCCTGAGTGTAGATATTGCTGAAGCGGCCTTGAAGATTGCAAGCGAAAATGCGGCAATGAACCAGGTAGCCGTACAATTTGTTGCTGCAGACTTCCTGGATGAGCGGGTTCAATCGGCACTCGGCGAGTTCGATGTGATAGTGAGCAACCCGCCTTATATCATGACATCGGAAGCGGCACTGATGGAAAATCACGTATTAAATTATGAACCCCATGCGGCACTTTTTGTGACGAACGGGGATCCGCAGCAATTTTATAAAGCGATACTTAAGACGGCAGTTAAGCAGGAGCGCACGCGGGCTGTGTTCCTGGAATTAAACCAGGGTTTTGCAAGCGAAACTTTAAACCTCTATAAAGAAGCGGGCTGGGAAACCGTTTTGTATAAAGATCTGAACGATAACTTCAGGATCCTGTCGGCCTTCAGATAAAAGTTCGCGAAATGAAAGGCTTTCCTTATTTTTGTCCACTTAATATAGCAATCTATCAAATAAACATATTAAATCATCAGGATGAGTGAATTATTAGAAGAAGCGGTAAGCGGCGCTTCGGCTGGCATGAAAAAGGCATTATCACATTTGGACAGTGAATTACAGAAAATTCGCGCAGGTAAGGCTGCTCCGAATATGGTTGACGGCATCAACGTGGATTACTATGGTGCGCCCACCCCGGTAAACCAGGTAGCCAATGTGACCGTTCCGGATGCCCGTACTATCGCGATCCAACCTTGGGAAAAAAGTATGATCGCCCCTATTGAACGAGCGATCATGATGGCTAACATTGGCCTTACACCCCAAAATGATGGTGAAGTGATCCGCTTATTTTTACCGCCATTGACAGAAGAACGCAGGAAGGAACTGGTAAAGAAGGTTTATGCAGAAGGAGAAACCGCGAAAATCTCGGTAAGAGGTGCTCGTCGCGATGCGATAGAAGCGATCAAGAAATTGCAAAAAGACGGGCTGAGTGAAGATGCAGCTAAAGAAGCGGAAGGACGCATCCAGGGCTTAACCGATAAACATATTGAAAAAGTAGATGTGGCTTGTAAAGAAAGGGAAAAAGAGATTATGACGGTATAAGCAACGCCGTAATGATTTATAAAATGGGTTAGCCTTTTGGCTGGCCCATTTTTTTGCTGCCAACCTTAGACTTTACATACAAAACTTGTGATTCTTGCACCAGTCATCAGGAGTTTAACAGTATTCTGGTTTTTGACGATACCTGATATTCCCTGCGAGAACGGAAAGAGAGCAATGAAGACCCGGAGCTGATCTCTTTATCCCTATATTCATTAAGGTATAGCTCCTCGCGGACTGA
>CAXYKQ010000269.1:0-18736 GCA_964277835.1 uncultured Edaphocola sp.
GTTCAGCGCATCCAGGTTCAGCTCGATATACTCTGCGGTACCTACCTCATTAGGGATAGAACGTATATCACCGGAGTGACAGGCCCCTATCGTATGTAAATTGTAGTAACTACAATTTACCATTTTGTTTTCATAAGCGATGATACAGCTAAGGTCCATATCCAGGTGCTGCGCCCGCATCCCTTTACCCCATTGCATAAACAGTCTTACTGCATTCCCTTCAACAGGAAACTGGGTACCCATTAATGCCACAGGCAAGTCCTGTACGCTTTCCGCGCGGTCGCCAATAGCCACGGGCATATAAAACAGCGACTTTTCAATGAAAATGGTTTTATTGTTGTTAGGTATTTTTGCATAACGCTGCTCCATTTCCTCCAGGCACATCATTTCAACACCTGCAATCATTTCTTTTAATTGTGCATCGGTATAGAGTTCCAGCAAACGGTTAGCACCGATGCTTTTGTTGACACCGCCCAATGGTTTTACGCTCCTGGACTTAGTACGGTCAAAATAATTCTTAGCATAACTATTCAGCGTGAACAATAACCTTGCTGGTACTTTATGAGCAATTTCAGCAAAGGCAGTCAATGTATCATCAGCACCGAACCACAGCATATTGGCAAACAAAGAGCGTGCAAACAAACCCGGACGCACTTGCAATAAGGCAAAGGTTTTTTCCGAATCCGCTTTCAAACGGTGTTGTTCAATAACGCCCGCAGGCACTTCATAATATTCATTATAGAATATATGCAGCAATTCTGCTAAAGACTCCATGCCATTTTGCCTGCTGTACTCCGCCAGGCGTAATGCCCGGATGAAGCGTACCCACATCGCTCTTTTAGGGTGCATCAAAACTGCAGCAGTTTCCGCATCCATAGAAAGGTCATTCAACCATTGCGCTACCACTTTTGACTCCCGGCGACTGTATTTTAATTTCAGCATGCTTTTCGCATCCCGCTTCGCGCTTTGCGCATTATCCAGGAAAGTAGCCATATGTTTATGGTTTTGCGCTACGCGCTTCACAATGGTTTTAGGCTCGATGATCTGCAAAAAACCGGTTTTTTTAAACCATAGATAACGCATGATGTCTACCGGGCTTTTGAACAGTGTCCCCGCTTCTTTTGTTTTACCACCCGCGGCCAGGCCATCCACCAGTAGCATCAGGGTTTCTTTCATCCCGATCTCGACCTCTGGCAGCTCAAAATTATTAAGGAATATTTTCAGGCTGTCGACCTGGCTGGCATCCAATGCGGTTTTAGATTGCAACAGGTTTTTAAATACCGTTTGTGCATCTTCTACTTCCCATAAAACCAATTCTTTCAATTTAGAACCCTGCCCTTTGTAAATTTCATGATTCAATTCAAACGGCGTACCGCAGAAAGGGCAGCCATTGTATCTTTCCAGTGAGAAAGTCCCTGCAGGGATCAAGTGGCCACAGGTTAATGTAGTTCCTTTTCCAAACTTCACCTTATTGGCCAGTTCCGTTAACCAATGTTCTTTCCTGGTTTCATTGGTTGGGATATTCCAACCTTTTACCAGGGGACTCCAATTATTTTTGATTTGTAATACCTCAACAAATGCTTCGTATATCGATAAAAGTTGTGGAGCAGTCATAAAGTTGAACTGGTGCAACAGCTCTTCACTCACCGTGTAGCCAATTTTATTAAGATTTGCGACCAGGTTAGCGGCCGGTTGACTGATCGTTTTGGCGGTGACCAGCTGCGCGTCTGCAACATATACCGCGTTATAGCGGATGGCAACTTTCTGTAATGCTTGATTCATGTTTGTTTGTTTTAAAAAGGTAATCTGCTCACTGGGCTTTACCATAAAAGATTGAAGTAAGTGCGCATTGACCTCCGGTTAATAATGCTTATAGCTTTCTGCTCAGTCCGGCCTTGCAGCTGAATAGTAGTTTATAGACTATTAGGATTTGAGGGGCAGACAGGATTCGAACCTGTGACACATAAGTGTAGTAAGCCTTTTTTGACCCTATTAAGGTAATAGAAAAGCTATTCTATTGCTCTACCACTGAGCTACTGTCCCGTGTCCGGTAAGGGTGTAAGCATTGTTCAATTTGGAATTGAGGTTGAAGTAGCTTACACTGACCGGAGTATTTATAATAATTTAAAGAACTACTTATACAGGTTGCCAATTTCTGCAACTAACTGATGAATGGTAATCGTATAACTTGAAGGATTCGAACCTCTTCGCCTTCCGGCGTTGACCAATATCTGATGTAAGCAATACTTGACCATTTTATTCTGTGGAACAGGCAGGATTCGAACCTGCGCCCCATACAGCCTCATGTGTAGTAAGTTCAGATTGACCCTGACAGGTAATTGCTAAACTTCCACGTATTGCTCTACCAACTGAGCTACTGTCCCATTTTGAGAGGCGGGCAGGAATCGAACCTGCGTAGGTATACGGTGTAAATAGATTTTGACCCTACAGGTAATTAAAATATTTAGATAGTGCCTGGCCACTTGGCTACCGCCTCATAATTCCAGGTAATGGTGTAAGCATTGTTCAATTTAGAGTTGAGGTTGAAGTAGCTTACACTTGACCGGGAATATCTTCATTAATTTAAAAGAACTTTTTTGTTGCAATTCTAGGATCATTTTCCTTTCCCTTATCAACAATGCAAAGATGCTATGCGCAGTATGCGAACGATCTGCGCAGTTATAAAAAATGTACACAAAAGGGCTGAAACCCTTTCTGGTATTGATTTTTAATTTTAAAAATAATTTTGAATACAAAAAACAAAGCCCAACTACGCAGGTGTATTGCGTAGTTTTTTTGCGTACAGAAAAAGAATGATTTACTTTTATCCAAAATAATAAATCATGGCGGTAAATAAACTGGCACTGATCCGTTACAAGACTATTGACCAATGCCTGCAGAACCGGCTGCGCAGGTGGACCCTCGATGATCTTATCGAAAAAGTATCCGAAGCCTTATATGAGTATGAAGGTATCGTCACCGGCGTAAGCAAGCGCACGATACAGGCCGATATACAACTGATGCGTAGTGACAAGCTAGGCTATAATGCACCTATAATTGTGCTCGAACGTAAATTCTATACCTATGAAGAAGCCGGTTACAGTATCAACCACACCCGCATCACCGACGCAGATATCGATAAGATGAACGAGATCGTTACGGTATTGCGCCAGATGAACGGCTTTGATTACTTCGACGATATGAACGATATCATTGCCCGCCTGGAAAACAGCCTCAATAAATCCAGAAATCATGCAGCCAATTTTATACAGTTGGAGGGTAATAAATTACTGAAAGGCATCGAGCATATCCTGCCTTTATACCAGGCCATCAAAAAGCAGATTCCTTTACTGATCAATTATAAATCTTTCAAGGCAAGCGAAGCACGCCAATCGGTATATTCACCTTATCTCTTAAAAGAATACCGGAACCGCTGGTTCCTGATTACCATGCCGCAAAAGGGTACGACTTTAGTCACCCTGGCACTCGACCGAATTATTGATTTTATGGAAATGACGCCTAAGGACTATAAACCCTATACCGGCATAGACTTTGAAAGGTATTTTGAAGATACATTGGGCGTTACTAAAACGCAAAAAGACAGGGCCCATAAAATTATTCTATGGGTCAACAAATATAACGCGCCTTATGTGCTCACGAAGCCCATACATCCTTCGCAACAGTTCTTATCAGAGGATGCAAGCGGCATTACGATCCGCCTGGATCTGGTATGGAATTTTGAACTGGAAAGGGAAATTCTAGGTTTCGGGGAATGTATGAAAGTATTAGCACCCAGAAACCTCCAACGCAAGATCAGCGAACGCATCGATAAGATGTCACAGCAGTACCAGAAAGCGGTAGTAAACCAACAAAAAAAATCGACAAATTTTGATTTATAACGAAAAACAAATAATTCTTGTCACATTTCGCCAGGCGAAATGTGACAAGAATTATTCTGCTTATTGAACCGCAGGTATGCGCTCCGTCAGCACATCATTTCCCCGGGCATCAAAATAGGTACAGGTCATTTGATCAAAATCCAATAACCAGCCTGCTACGCCGTTATCGGTGCAGTCTTTACAAAAAGTAGGATAATCTGTCCCTCCCTGCTGATGCAATTTCAAACGTGCGGCAAATTGTTCCTTATTTAAAACTTCGCTCAATGGTAAAGCCTCATAAGCCACATCAGAGGCCAGCATTGCCCCTTCAGAATCGGAATAAGTGGTTTTACCGGTGCGGACATCAATGGTATACCCTGCCATGCCCAGGTCTTTCAGATCCTGCACATATTGCGGGAAATCAGCCCCGCTTTTGACCCTCGCATGCGCCGCATGCACTTGCTCTAATGTAAATTTCATATTTAAAGGTATGTATAAAGCCAGCTTCTGCCGACCGGAATAATCAAAAAATCAATGGACTTGCACTCGAGCAGGATCATCATAATTAACCATCCAGTTAATACCGAATTTATCCGTCCACATCCCAAAATAAGCTCCCCAGAAAGTATCGGCCAAGGGCATGGTCACCTTCCCCCCTTCTGACAGGCCGTTAAATAGGCGCTCGGCCTCTTCCCGTGAATCGGTATTTAAGGAAATAGAAAAATTGTTCCCCTGCTTCAGCTTGTCCGCCCAACCTGAACCAACATCACTGCCCATTAATATGGTTTCTTTAGAAACCGGCAAAGAGATATGCATGATTTTCTCTCTATCAGCTTCGGCTACAGGCTGCTCTTCACCGGGAGGCATATCGCCGAATTTGCCTACATGAGGAAACTCCCCGCCGAGCACTGATCGGTAAAAGTCAAATGCCTCTTTACAATTTCCGTCAAAGGTAAGATAGATGTTTACGGTTGCCATGATTTATTGTTTTATGAATTGATCAATCAAACTTAAGACAGCTTTATCATATTTGCATATTAAAATTCAAAAATTATTTAAGACTGATTTATGGACAAAAATGCAGGGAAGCTTAACTTTGGTACCTAAATAAAAACAAGATGAAAAATATCCCACTTTTCGCAATATGCATGAGTATAGGTATCGCATTCACCGCATGCTGCGGCAGTAAAAAAGTGACAACAGCCAGTACGGAACTTAATGAAGGCGCACCTTTAAGCATACGTGGCACGGTGACAAGTATTGAAAATGGGAAAGACGGATACACTGCCACCGTAAACAGCGAAGCAGATAAAACCTATAAAGTAACCATAAGCAGGATTAACCTGGAGCAAAGCAAATCGACTTATAAAATGTACAAAGTAGGCGAGCCGATCTCTGTTACCGGTGATTGGTGGAAAGATACCGAGGGCAATATTTATATCAAAGCAACCAAGCTTCGCTAGAGAGACCTGGCACGTTGTTATTTCATTGACCGCAGATGGAAAACTTTACGCTCGTTTTAGTGATTATGTCGATTATGCTGGTCACCTCCGGCATCGCGGAAAAATTTAAGCTTCCGGCGCCCATCATACTTATTGTGACGGGCATGCTGGTTGGTTTTCTTCCCGCCATGCCCCGCCTGGAGCTGAGCCCGGAAATTGTCATGCTGTTGTTCCTGCCGCCCTTACTCTATGATGCGGCCTTCAATATTTCCTTTAAAGATTTCCGGACCAACTTTAATACGATCAGTTCTCTTGCTTTCGGCCTGGTCTTCATTACCGCTGCCGGCATTGCGGTAATCGCCAAATGTGTGATTCCCGGGATGACCTGGCCGCTGGCTTTCGTGCTCGGGGCCATACTTTCCGCAACAGATGCTATAGCCGCTATAGGCATTACCAAAGGGCTGGGCTTATCTCATAAAACATTAACGATACTGGAAGGCGAAAGCCTTATCAACGACGCATCTTCCCTGATCGCCTACCGCTTTGCGGTAGCCGCAGTCACGGGCGCTTCTTTTGCCTGGTGGCAGGCCGGGTTAGACTTCGTGGTCGTATTAGCCGGCGGTTTTCTTGTTGGTTTTATATTAAGCCGTTTGATGGCCTTCGCGATTCTTTTCTTCAAGAACCATGAACTGGTCGTGATCAGCCTCACCCTGCTCATGCCTTTCACCACCTACCTGGTTGCCGAGTATTTGGAAGTTTCCGGTGTCATCTCGGTAGTCGTACTGGGCCTGAGTATGTCGCGGCTCAGTAAAATGAAATTTCCCGAACCGCTAAAAAATCAGTCCCGGAACTTCTGGGATGTGATCATTTACCTATTGAATGGTTTGATCTTCGTTTTGATCGGGTTACAATTTCCCATTGTATTAAAAGAAATCAATAGCGCCTATATCTGGCATTATATTGCCTACGCCCTGATCATCACTGTGGTCGCTTTCCTCATCCGGCTGTTACGGCTCTATTGGCAACAGTTGAGTCTCGACCGCGCTTTTAAAGGCAAACGGAAGATCAGTAAAGAAGCCTTGTTTGACCGCAAAACCGCCCTGATCTTATCGTGGTCGGGCATGCGCGGTATCGTGTCACTGGCCATAGCGCTTGGTTTACCCGCACAGTTGGAAAACAAAAACCCGTTTCCTATGCGTAATGAGATCATTTTTATCGCTATTGCCGTAGTTTTGTTTTCCCTTTTAGGACAGGGACTTACTTTACCCTGGATATTGAAAAAAATCAATAAAGATGAAGATAAAGTCCGGCGGGATAAGGCTTCGCTATCATAATATCGGTTTAAAGGTTAAATTTGCATTAAGAAGACAATATATGTTTAAATTATTGAGAATATTATCCCTGGGCCTGCTTCTGTTCATGAGCTGCCATTCTTCCGCACAGGTCAAAAAAGTACCGGCAAAAAAGTTTAAAATAGCCCTGGATGGACAGGAAAGCCCACAGCTTATTGACGTGCGCACGCCGGAAGAGTTTGCCAACGGACACTTGAACCAGGCACGGAACATCAACTGGAATGATGATGATTTCAATAACAAGGTGGTGGGATTAGATAAAAACAAACCGGTGTATGTTTATTGCCAGGGCGGGGGCAGGAGTGCTGCCGCTGCCGCGCGTCTTGCAGAACTGGGTTTTAAAGATATTACAGATATGGAAGGGGGAGTGATGGCATGGCGGGTAGCCGATCTGCCCCTCGAAGAAACCCTCAAAACAGGAGGCATGAGCCCGGAAGAATACCAGGAAATGATCGGGAAACATAAATATGTGCTGGTTGATTTTTATGCGGAATGGTGCGGCCCCTGCAAAAAGATGAAACCGTTCCTCGAAAAGATGACTAAAGATAAAAAGCTGGGCGTAGAAATTATTCGTATCGATGTAGATGAGCACAATACCCTGGCTACGTTTTTAGGCATTGAAGGACTCCCTACGCTCAAAATGTATCAATCCGGCGCTGAAGTTTGGAATCGTCTCGGCTATATCGATGAACACCAATTAAGAGCGGCATTGGCCGATCATAAAAAACCCTGAAAGGAGTAAAAGATAATGGGATATAACCTTTCCGGAATTGTAATCGACAAAAATTTCCTCAGCAACACCGGTGCATTGTCACAAATCCTGAATCATAACCTCGTATTCGACGGGGAAACAGATACTACAGGTCTTATCACCGGTGAGGAAAAAACAGCTTGTATCAATGTTTATTTTTCCGGGAGCGGAACATTGATCCTGGCGCCTCAGGATCTATGCTTAGAGCGACATTATGGCTATCCGGGATGCCGAGTACTGACTTTTGCCCTTTCAAAAACTGCCATGGCATTTTACTTCGGATACACCGAAAACCAGGAAATAGTCCGCTCGAAAATGGAAGTCGACGGTTTACTCATCGAGGACCAGGGAGACCCCCTCGATACGGAAGCTAAGGCAATAGACACATCCGAAGTTATCTGGAAACAACTGGCGAAGGTATTAGGACGGGAATTTGAAGCGATCCAACCTGAAGCAAGATGGATCCGGTATGCCATAGAGCCCGGAGACAGCCGGAGACAAGGCTTCCGGAGCAAAAATTGCGGCAACTGACGAGACAGCACAGTTAATTCAGAGGACCGCAGCTGCTGCTGAAACACCTGCTTCGGACAAGTTCTCTACATCTGTTCTTTTAGGTATGATCGCGGGCTGTTTACTCCTGGTCGCCGGTCTGATATATGCGGTTTACAGCATATTCAACTTACCATGAGGAGGCGAGAGTAGATTCGCAGCAGGCCACCTCCTGATGTTCAATACCTACCTTAACAGAATACACGGATTTAACTCCGGACTTTTTACCTAATTTTATCGGGAACCGAAACTACAGTCTCAAGAGCTGTGTACCATGAACCATACTTCGCATAATTTTATACTATGAATATACGCATTCACCCCCAAACTCTGGGTGCACCTTACGACGAGCTAGCCGAAGAACAATCTATTGCGGCTATCGACGCTAAGAACAACTGGCAATATGCTATTTACCTGTTGGTAGCCGGCGCCATTGGCGGCAGCCTGCAGGTGGAAGGGCTGGATATGTTTGAAGATGCAGCAGAAAAGAGCATCTTTGAAGCGCTACAGGATTATGATTGCCGGATGTCCATAAGAGCGGAATTCGTCCGGGTAAAAAGGGGCGCTGCGAAGGCCTTTCAATTTGATATGCGCACTAGACCGGATCTTTACTTACCTCTTATCATACTTGCGGCGCATGCCGGCGGGACTTCTGTGCTCAGTAGCTTTAATACTGTTATCGAAAAAGATCCTGTAACCTGGCAATTACATAAGGACACTTTGTTAAAACTCGGCCTGGACCTGAAACTACAAGACGGATTATTAATCATCAAAGGAGGGATATCTTTAAATACAACTGTCATAGAAGACATCTCAGATCCGGCGCTGTTGACAGCTGTGTTACTCTTGGCCTTAAACGCCAAGGAGCCTGTAACCTTACACCAGGCGCACCTGATCGATACGATTTTCCCCGGTATGATTGATGACCTGAATGATATATTAAGTATAAAAATTGAGCAAGCCGGGTGAACAAAAGCTGTTCACTGTGCCATAAAAAAGTAGCTGACCTTTTTGGACAGCTACTTGGGTACTTATTACAGATGCCTTTAAAAAGGTAAATGTTCCTTTTCCGGGACCTGCTCTTTTTCGGGTAGGTTTGCTTTTTTATCCAGGCCTACGATTGCATTGGCCCTTACTTCATAGAGGTATTTCTTTTCGCCTTTACTATCCACATAGCTCCTGTTGAGCAGCTTCCCTGCGATCAGCACATGAGCGCCTTTATGTAAATACTGCTCTGCTTTTTCGGCAAGACTTTCCCAGGCAACAACGTTATGCCAGGTCGTCTCTTCTATCCACTCCCCTTTTTTACCTTTAAACCTTTCTGTAGTGGCAATGCTTAGCCTCGCTACTTTAGTGCCGTTTTCCAATGTTTTCATTACCGGGTCTGCTCCCATGTGTCCGATTAGCTGTACGCTGTTTTTTACGCTGTTCATAATTTAAAATTTTAAATGTTATGAAAAGAAATTAACTTGTGTTGAGAAAAGGGATCCGTCTTGTTCCGATTTCTGATGCAAAGATGCGATGCCGCTAAAACCTTTGTCGGTATTTAATTGTTTATAGTCAGATACAATTGGTTGTAAACGTTTGTTGTCGGCATAAAAAACACTAAATCAAATGCATATGGAAAACAAGGACAGACATTGCCTGGATTGCGGAAAAGTGCTGCGGGGCCGTATCGACAAAAAATTCTGCGATGACGCCTGCAGAAATAATTATAATAACCGGCAAAACAGTGATCAGACCAATTACGTACGTAATGTGACGAATACGCTTCGAAAAAACCGCCGCATACTTGCAGCACTCTTAGGTACTCAAAATGAAACCCTGAAAGTCCGTAAAGAACGACTGACCGAAAAAGGATTTCAGTTTACTTATCATACGCATACGTACACCACTCAAAAACAGCAATGCTACATTTTCTGTTACGAATATGGGTACCTGCCGCTGGAAGACGCAGATTGGCTACTGCTTGTAAAACGAAAAACAGAACAAACGGCACCTTCCTGACCGTTGTGACAACAGGCGCGGGTAAAAACGGGCTTCAACGGATTTAAGATCTACCGGCTACGCCCCTATTATTTGTTCCGACAAAAAATAATAAAAAAATGGAAAATAGAATTGATATCCACGAAGACAGGGCACCTTGCACAGGTCATCACCGCCATCAGCACTATAATGCCCGGAACAAGATCACTATAAGTACCGGCAGCACCGTTAAATAGCAACTATTGGTGTTATCGTAAGCCACGAGCAGCGCCTGAGTTTTGATATTAAGCTACTCTTTTATTATTTCATTCGTAATCAAAGTATTGCCCCGCTTATGACAGTTATGAAGCGCAGACTGCTGAAAACAGCATTATTTTTATTGGGTACCATAGCCCTGTTAGCCGGTTCCCTTTACTTTTTCCAGGAGCGGTTCATCTTTCATCCCCAGCAACTGGCTAAACACCATACTTTTAATTTTCCACAACCTTTTGAAGAGCTGGATGTACCGGTAGATGAACAGACCAGCTTGAATGGTCTGCTGTTCAAAACAACATTCCCAAAAGGATTGATTTTTTACCTACACGGCAATGCCGGCTCTTTATCCTCCTGGGGAAGAGTAGCTAAAACTTATACAGAGCTGGGGTATGATGTCTTTATCTATGATTACCGGGGCTATGGCAAAAGTGAAGGTACGATCCGCAACGAAAAACAATTATTTGCAGATAATCAAAAGGTATATAATTACCTTAAGACCTATAATTATCCGGCAACGGTCATCATCGGTTATTCTATAGGAACCGGTATGGCCGCTCAACTGGCCGCCGCTAATCAACCTGAGCTACTTATTTTACAAGCGCCCTACTATAGCCTGACCGACCTCGTGCAGCACTCATTCCCCATTCTGCCTTCTTTCCTGTTAAAATATAAATTTGAAACCTACAGGCTACTGCAAAACTGCTCCTTCCCGGTAATTTTATTCCATGGCGACCGGGATGAAGTAATTTATTACCAATCGTCTGAAAAATTACTTAAAGTGTTAAAACCGGGGGATCGCCTGGTCACCCTGGAAGGACAGGGCCATAATGGCATAACCGACAACCCTTTCTATTTAAAGGAAATTAAAAAAATATTGGCAGGGAAATAGTTTATTGCAGAACAAATAATCAATAAAATATTTAAATAATTATTATAGATCAAAAGGCGTATCGAGTGGAAGAAGCTGTCCTTTCATTACAAAACAAAAAAACAGGCTGACCCAAAGAGTCAACCTGTTTTTTTGTTTTTAGCTTAGGCTAATTATTTAGTAGCAGCGTCAGCAGCTTTTTCAGCAGCTTTGTTTGCTTCTTTACCAGCTTCTTTAGCATCTTTAGCAGCTTCTTTAGCTTGCTCGCCAGCTACTTGAGCTTGCTCACCAGCAACCTGAGCTTGGTTAGCAGCGTTTGCAGCGTTAGTATCAACTGGAGTGTTTACTGGAGCTTCTGGAGTTGCTGGAGTTTCAGTTGCAACTGGAGCTTCACCTTCAGTTTTAGCTTCTTCAGTACCACAAGATGCTGCGAATAAACCCATAGCGATAGCGAAAACGCCTAATTTTAATGCTTTCATTTGATTGATTTTTTTAAGTTTTAAATTTGTTATTTGATCATTAATACTAGATTTGAAAAAAGGTAACCCTGGTTTTTAAAAAAAATTATTTTTTTTTCTGAGGGTTACATTTCCGCCTTTTTAGTATTAAATATTGTATAAAATTACTTACTCAGGGAATGTGGAACATTTACTTGTTATTTTTGTAATTGCTGTTTGCACAGCATTACAAAACTGAATTTACATTATGATCATCTAAATGTTCCTTTAGGAACGCAAAAAAGGTACCCTTGAGCAAACAAGTGATTTATACAGACCAGGAGTTGATAAGCGGGCTTGCGCAAAGTGATAGTCAGACCATAGCAGAGATTTATAGATTATATCAACCTATGCTGACCAAATGGATGCTAAGCCGGGGCGGAAATGAAACAGACGCTTATGATGTTTTCCAGGAAGGACTGTTAGTCCTTTACGAGAAATCAGGTGACACTGCCTTCTGTCTTACCTGTAAACTAAGCACCTACCTGTTTGCCATCTGCAAACGGATATGGTTTAAAAAAAGCCAGGCACAACATATTGTAAGCAGCCTGGATATAGAGCAGGAAGGGGACCAGGACGAAGCAATGGATTTTGCCGCATACGATGCGGACCTTAATATACACCTGGAGAAAGAGGCCCATTTGAATAAACTGGAACAATCCCTGGATCAGCTGGGAAGCCCCTGCAGCGAATTATTGAAAGCATTCTATATCGAAGATAAAAGTATGCTGGAAATAGCGCAGCAATTCAGCTATACCAATGCTGAAAACGCCAAAACACAAAAGTATAAATGCCTGAACCGGTTGAAAAAGCTCTTTTTTTCAACTAAAATGGCCTTAAACGTATAAAACGCGATGATACATTTGCTAAATGTTGAAGAATGGGCAGAGCGCTACCAAAATGGTGACCTCCTGCCGGAGGAGTTGAAAATGTTACACGCAACTCTGGAAGAAGATGCTGTATTGAACAAGGCTTTTGAACAGGCTTTGCAAATACAGGTACTCATCCGGGAGCATGCCCGCAAAACAAACCTTAAATCCAAATTGGCACAGGCAGCCGTACAACACAGGGAACAAACAACTCTTCCTGTAGCGCATGAACCGGCTACCGCTCAACCGGGGAAAGGGGTTTGGATGGCTATAAAGCACTACTGGAAACCCCTCACAGCAGCGGCAGGCATCGCATTATGCTCCTCGCTGTTTACCTATACGCTTACTAAAGACAACAAATCTAAAAATAACCAATACGTATTGCTGAAAAGAGATATTGAATCGATCAAAAAATCTCAAAACCAGATCATCAGCAATATGAAGCAAACGGAGAACAGCCTCCCTGCCCCGGTTGTTGATAACCCGGGCACTTACAGCGGTTCGGGCTTCGCCATCAGCAATGACGGTTACTTCACCACCAACTATCACGTAGTAGAAAAGGCAGACTCTATTTACCTGGAAATGAGCAATGGCAAGTTCTACAAAGCTTCGGTGATCAAAGTAAATCCGGAAGCGGATCTTGCTATTCTTAAAGTAGAGGATAAAAACTTTGCGTTTAAGCAGGCTATACCCTATACAATTGACAAAAACGTAGCGCTTTTAGGACAGCGCATCTTCAGTATCGGTTATCCTAAAGATGAGGTAGTCTATAATGAAGGTTATATAAGCAGTGAAAAAGGCTATGACGGTAATACATTGGCTTATCAGTTAGAGATCACAGCCAATCCCGGCCAGTCCGGCGCCCCGGTATTAGACAATAACGGTAACATCGTCGGTATCATCACCGGTAAACAGAATAATACCAGCGGCACTACGTTCGCCGTGCATGCCGAGCAATTAGTAAAAATGATTGCTGATCTGCCGAAGGATAAAGACAAGAAAGTAAATCTCAACAATAAAAACCGCTATAGTAACAATCCCCGCCCTGAGCAGGTGAAATCTCTGAGAGAATTCGTTTGTGCGGTACGCGTTTACTAAGCTACCAGGCGAGATCCTCATCTTCCGGAGTAGAAGGCGGATTTTCCTGTTTCGAAATATTTTTTTCCAGTTGCCGGTCTATTATCAGATCGGCAATTTTTTGGGCTATATCCCCGCCCGCTGCCATCACTTCTTTGATTTTCCGCTCAAAAATATCCAGGCGGTACAATTTGGAAAACAGTTCCTCTAACTGGTAGTGCATCATATACCTTACTTTATCAGCCAGGGCAGCGGCAAGCCGCGCCCTGCTGATATAATCTTCTGTATGTTCCAGTTCAAAGCTATTGCCGATTATTTTTCCCAATGCGGCCTGTTGTGCCGAAAAATCGTTTTGCTCTTCCATATCGCTACCTTTTACTGTCCCGCGAATGTAAAGGTTAAGCGTAAACCGCCTCTGGTAGTCGTCAGCGGGAAAGAAGTATTTACATAAGGATTGCTTTGTTTACGGTCAAAATAAAACTGGATCTGTAAATTATCATTAATAATATAGTCGATCGTAGGCATAATGGAGATGACCCGCTGTCCCATCGTTGCTACCCGTTCGTCCATAGCAATATAGGTATTTGTGGTCACATCATCCCGGATACCGATGTCACATTTAATATTCAGGTCATTTTTCAATTGCCTTGTACCGAAAAGTGTAAAGGGCAGTCTGAGGCCGCGTACGCGGTAGCCTAAACCGAATTCAAAAGTAGATGATTTGGTTTCACTTACCTGGTAATCGATCAGGCTCAGGCTTACCATCCTGGATTTACCGTAGTCCATTCTTAAGGTCAGGTCGTTTTTAAAGGCTGCATTGAAGCCCAGGATTGGACCAAAATTTTCATTAATGGTTATATTCGGCACCTGGAAAAACGGCACATAGTTATTCGAGTTTGAATCAATGAATGATGGGAAACCCACCCCGATCAGGTCGGAATACAGTAGTGAATTCGTAAACGAGTTCATACTCATCTTGCCGGTATAATTATGATTCAACGTAAACGAATTCATAATATTGGAAAAAAGTTCCAGGTTAGACAAACCGGTGTAGGTCACCCTCCAGTTGGGCATCGGGAAATAGTATTTGAACGGATTGCTACGGATATTGTTTTGGTCATATTGGATCAGGGGAATTGAATTCGGGTTCCTTCCGGAGTACGCCGCAAGGAATGCCGGGATCAATACGTCCTGTGAAAACCCGGTATATCCCTTAGTATAATTCGGGTTGTTGGGGTCCCTGGTGCCGCCCGTATAGGGATTGATCGCACCCAGGCGATCGGAAATGATCGATCTGGAACCCACAAAATCCCGGTAGGTGCCGTCTATCTCGTTTGGTTTTCCTTTTCCGAACATGGTATTGATGCCTATATAGGTCATATCAAATGTACCGGTGAGGTAAGGGTTGATCTGGTTAAACTGGCCGGAAACCTCATCATATTTATTGATGCGGGATTGGTTCCGGGTAAAGTTGCTGGACCAGTTAAGGTCGATACGCATTTCCCTGATCGGCTCGATGGCCGCCCTGATATTGTAGGCCTGGGTATAGCGTTGCTGCATCATGCCGTTAAACAAGCTATCCTTCGAGAGGTTATTATTTAAGATTTGCTGATCCAGCCAATACTGATCCGGCTGGTAGCCTAAAGCGAAGCCCAAACCATTGGCATTATTCCGCATATTGGCCCCGAAGTAATTGGTGCTATCCATATACCCTGGCAATACGGTACCACTGTTTTCCGAATAGTCCACGTTGATATTCTTGATCATGGTGGCAAACCGCAATAATGCTTTAGTACCACTGCTCATCTCCGGCACAATGGCCCTTTTCGCTTTACGCCAGGCAATAATTGCCTTACGGTATCTTAAGCGTTCGTCTTTTCTTAGTTTTTTAAGGGCGGCGGCCAGCTCTTTCACGGCCATAGAGTCGCTGCCTTTTACATCTTTAGCGGTAAATTGTTTCCGCTCCGGCTTAGGAGGCACCGGTACCTGTTTCTTTTTATCCTTATCCTCTTTGTCATCCTTTTTAGGAAGGCCTTTATCACCACCGATGCTCAGGCTGTTTCTCTCTCCTATCTTCATTCTATCCTGCCCTTGCATATTTTTCTTCGGCAGGGCTTTGTTAGCCTCTCTCAGATAACGGCTCCTGCTGTAAAGCTGGGTAAAGTTAAAGGCACCGTTCACCTGTTTCAACTGGGTATTGGTAATAATATTTCCCTGGCTGTAAGCCAGTAAGGAGGCGGCGGTCCAATCGTAATTGGCATTGTACACCATGTTAATGGTGGTCCAGCTCAGGAAAGGAAACTTGCTCGTCGGCAGGTTGTAAGCAATATCGACTTTTTGCGTAAAGTAAGTATTTCTACCAAAATCCGACAAAGCATCAAATAATGAATCTCTTTTTGACCGGTTATTGATCCGGCCGTAAGGTTCATCAATCCTGGAGATGTTATTGGCCTGGTAGTTCAGAGACAAAGACCTGGTAAATTCCCATCTCAGGTTATAATTCCGGTTCCAGATAAAATTCTTGTAATAATAAGGCGGCAGTTCATAATCACCTTCATCCACATTTCTTAAGATCGTCTCGTTAAACGTTCGGTCCAGGCTATTCCTGAACGTGAAAGAATTAGGCAGATAATTGAAATTGAAGTCTCTTGCAAAGGCCAGCCAGGGCGATTTAGACTTAATGGTTTTTTTAAATGGTTCCCAGGGTTTATTAGCGACGGCATAAGTGTAGCCAAGTCCTAATTTCTGATCGGTGAACTCGTCACTTTGGATTAATGGGTTCCTCGTATATTGTTTCAGGTAAGAATAATTAAGGTCGAAGTTCCTGGCACTCCAGGGCTTAGGCTTCCCGGCTTTCTGCGGATTGCCCATGATACGCATATTATTTATATTGAAACTGGTAATAGACCTGAAATCCTGTGCCGCCTGTTGCAGGGCACGGCGCTCATCGCCGGAATAGCGCGATAACTTATCATTGAAGACTACATCGATATCATAAGGGTCGTACTCCGGGTTGGCAGCATTTTGGGAATAGCCGACAAAAACCGGGAGCTGAAGCCCCAATTTAGTAGGAAACAGTTTTCCCAAATTGAGGTTGGCATTTCCTTCGTAGCTGAAATAGTCTTCCCGGGCACGGTCATTCACTCTTTGGTCGATGCTGCCATACCCTTTAGTATGCATTGATCCCCCAAGGTGCAGGCTACCCAGGTCAGCCAGTTGCGCGTTCAGCTGGGCAGTAGCAGCGTAACCGGAGCGCTCGTCGGTACCGGCATTCCTTAATTCGTTAAACCATACTTCCACACACTTCGGAAGTCCGTCATCCGCAGGATTTTGCGTGGTCCTTTTGGGATTCATCACCCCCAGCATTATATTTTTTACTTCCCCGAAGTTCGGGCTGCCGATCACCTTAATGATGCGGCCATTGCGGTCTACCCCCTGGTAAGGCAAGACAGAAGAAGCACTGGAAGCGTTCCGGTCGTTTTTCAAATTGATCAGGTCCTCCAGGTTGATCTCCATATTATTCGCAACCGGCCACACCTCTTCGGAGGTGATGTTACCGGTCCTCGGCAGGGTTACATTTAGCGGCACCTGGTATTCGTAATAGTTACGCACATAGTCAGAACCGATACGGATAAATGCTACAAGGTCGCCATCACGAACGGCAGGTTGATTCTCTACAGATTCAGCATGTATAAACATTTTTAATTGCTTATACTGCCTCATATTAATACCGAACTCTTTGAATACCCCACGTGCGTCCCCGTCCTTAAGGCCACAGATCTGGAGGGCTATTGCCTGTTCATCGGCTCTCAATTGCTGGCCGGTGGTTGCCATTTGCAACTGGCGCTGGATACCCGGCGGTATTTTATAAGGAATAGGCGTTTTGTTACTGTTTTGGGCCACGTTTACATTGGTAATACCAAAAGTGGTCGTTCTCAGGTCTTCTTCAGGGATATTTTCACCCGGGTTGATTAAAGAAAAATTATATCTTCTCCAGGCACTTCTTTCGAATTCCAGGCGGGCAAAACGCAAAGTCGTTTGCTGCTCAAAACCATTCATGAACATTCTCACGAAACGGATACTCCTGAAATCACTAATGCCACCGATTTTCGCATCAAATTCTTTTACAGGTATCTTGATCTGGTACCAGGTATTCATACTTGTCGTCCTATCCGGGAGTGTTACCTGCACCTCACGTTTATCCACGATATGGTTGGTCCCCACCTGCATATTAGGTTCCATCTTTATCCTGTATTGATAATAAGCTTCCGATTCATTCAGCGTATTATCCCGGTTAATGTCTTCCGATTCCGGAAGCGATGTTCCGGCCGAGGTTTGGGAACCACTGTTATCATTCAATACCGGCGAGTTACCCTGCGGGTTATTAAAGTAGCGGTAGCGCTCCAGGACGCCTGCATTATCCCGGTCATAATCTGAGTTATAAAAGTGCTTAAAGTTATCTGAAGCGGGGTCATTCGCCAGTTTCTGGTAGGCTACAGAATTCGCCCCTAATACGCTGCGCACCTGGCTCAAAAATGGATTTTCAAAAAATTCTGTTTCCTCCCGGTCATCTAGAGCATCATAACCTACATCCTGTGTTGCTCTTGCCGCTGGATCCTGGTCGAAGGCACGTACGATCTGCTGCTGGAATTTAGGAATATATCCCCAAATCGTGCGGTCCATTTTATCCAGATTTTTAGGATAAGTGATACCGTTCTCAAAAGCCATACGCGAATCTTTCAATACATCTTCGGAAACATTCCCCAGGTTGAAGTACAAGTACCCTCCCCTGCTGGAGGGATTATAAATAAAAGGATCCAACACCCAGAAACTCAGGTATTCCACGTTCGTTTGTTCAAAATCACTTTGGTCTAAGGCGCGTTGGATACCGCCCCACCTGGCTGCGGGATTCAACAGCTCACCGTTTGTGGGATTGATATTTGTAGCATCGAAATTATAAGGTCCTCTTATGGTCGGGTTATAGTTCAGGTCGAAGGTCTGCAAAATGCCCATACCACTGGCAATGTCTGAGCCGGGGAATACTTCTTTGATATTTACCTGCCGCCAATAGTCCTGGAGTAATTTATCATTTCTTACACTGGCCGGGGAGTTGGGGCCTCCTTCATTCAACTGTGGCTCGATATTATACCAGGAGAGATTGGCGCGGTTCATGCCGGAACGCAGATCTCCTACTAAACTTGCTTCAGGAAAC
>CAXYKQ010000270.1:0-7855 GCA_964277835.1 uncultured Edaphocola sp.
TCGTGTACTTTGTGGTTCGGCATAGCAGTATGTGTTGTCATAGGAGCAAATTTAGTTTTTTCAAATTAGATTATGCAAGCCTAAAGATACATAAAATACAAGCGTTTTGGATGTAACACACAATCAATTTATGTAGGAAACAAAACCCGGCGGCCGTTGCTTTGTACCAACAAAAACACTAAACTATGCAAACAGTAAAAACACCCCGCATTACCAAACCCATCCGCCGCATGACTGTATGCCGCTATGCGTTCCAGGGCATCAACAGCAGAACAGCCACCTCATTCCCGGCATTGCGACTGGCCGGTAAATGGTCCCGAACCTTCGGGACGGTTTCAAGCCCGGCCATGTGGTAGAAATAGCCTGCGAAAAAGGCCGGTTAACGATCACTATTGCCAAAGAACAAAAGTATGAAGCCTTGCAAGAGCGGTTTCAAATAGAAAAGATCGAGATTGTGTAGGTGGCTTACATTATGTTAAGTAGTTTATTACTTTGCTACTTTTTGCTTGTCCAAAAAGTGAAGCAAAAACGACACCGGAAATCAATCGCCAGCATGATTTCCGGGTTGGGTACGCTAATCATCAACGCTCCAGAGCCCATCGGCGGAAGTGCAAAGCCATGCAATTTGCCATTAAACAAGCGTATTTTATTTTCCACTTTTTGCTTGTCAAAAAAGTGGAGCAAAAACGACACCGGAAATCGATCCACCAGCATGATTTCCGGTTTGAGTTCGCTACTGGTCAGGGTTGCAGAGCACATCGGCTGAAGTGCAAAGCTCAACATTAAGAAACAGCGCGAAGGCAAACTCGTCCCAACATCAGTCGGGACCAATCGCAAGCATGATTTTCTTGTTGGGTTTATTATTTATACTACTTTTTGCTTGTCCAAAAAGTAGTGCAAAAAGGACCCCGGAAATCAATCGCTAGCATGATTTCCGGATCGAGTCCGCTACTCATCATCGCTGCAAAGCCCATCAACATTACTACAGTAACCCAGCACTCTGGCAATAATAAAGTTGCTTAAAAATCGACCTTTGAAAGTTTGAGCCCAGCACGCTCTATCAATTTATAACGCACTTTTCGGGCGAGTTCGGCGGGTTTAGGCTTCCTGTACAATTTTTAGCCAATTTTTTCACAGCCTTGATTTTTTGGTTCTTTTGCATCAAGGCAAAAGAATGATAAACAAAAACCGCGAGCGCCCGACTGGAAAAATGCAATTAAAGACAGCAGGCATATTGCAGTTTTTACAGGCCAGCGAGCGACCATTAAAAAAGAGAAAAAAGAAGCGTTGGCAAAAAAGGCAAAAATTTTAAAGACGCTATAAACACGGCGTGAACATGGGTGCAGTAAAAAATCCTGTGTAAGTTTTCAGTTCGACACAGGAATTTTAACCAGCCCATGGAGCGCCTGCCTTTACGGCTATTTACCCGCAAGGGCAAGGGCTGCACTAAACTCGTTTTCAAATCCGAATCTTGAATGTTGTATAAATATGATGCGGGCTGCAAAGCTTGATTTGCAGCCCGCAGACATAACGACTAATTATAGGACAAACCCAATGAGCCGAACTGGTAGAAAACTGTATGCTTAATAATAGTACCAATGCTGATAGATTATTTAACATAATATTGTTATAGGACAAACGGCACTGGGCTGCGTTATCTGTCCAGCCCGTCGCAGCCACCGGTTTGTCCTATAATTTATATTATGTTAAGTAAAGAAAGTTGAAGTATGCTATTACCTCATCCAAAACACAATAATCCATTTACAATAAACAAAAAAAGACCGGCAAATACCGGTCTCTATTACTCAGTCCCAAACTATAAACACTCGTATTGAACTAGTTTGCTTGTTTCACTAATTGCTGCACCTGCAACAAACGCCCTGACTTGTCAAACAGCTTACACAAATAAACGCCGTCAGCCAAACCGGAAATATCAAACTCCTTGGCATCCCTGACGCGTATCAACTCGCGGCCCTCTATACCATAAACATACACATCCACCCGCTGTGCCGCACGCACCTGTACCCAGGCGGAAGCCGGGTTGGGAAATAACTGGATGTTGGCTTTCGTATCTACATCCCGTACGGAAGTGCCTACGGTAACATTGATCGCGGCAGATGTGCCGGAGCAGCCGTTTGCGTCTGTAACGGTTACCCGGTACGCTCCATTTTCTGTCGCCGTGTAGGTTTGCCCATTAGCACCCGCAATCGGGTTGCCTTCTAAGGACCAGCTATACGCAGCGAAATTTGTGGTACTGAGCACCGCGCCATTTTGCGTGATCACAGGTACCGGTAAGGCATTTACGGTTATGGATTTCGTTACGGAGCTGCTGCACCCTGAACTGCTTACAGTATAGGTAATCACCGCATTTCCTGCCGCTACTCCGACTACGGTGCCGTTTGCATCTATGGTAGCAATACCGGCGTTACTACTGGACCAGGTGCCGCCAGGTGTGGTATTGCTCAATGTTGTGGCGCTGCCGGCACATAAACTGGTCGCCCCGGCGATGGCTGCTACTGTTGGTGCGGCACTTACGGTAACGGTCGTGCTCACGGAAGCGGTACAGTTAGCGGCATTGCTTACGCTGTAGGTGATCGTAGCCGTTCCTGCACTCAAGCCGCTGACCACCCCACTGCTATTGACGGTAGCTACTGTGGTGTTACTACTGGACCAGGCGCCACCGGGCGTGGTACTGCTCAATGTCGTGGCACTGCCGGCACATAAGCTGTTGGCGCCCGTAATAGCGGCTACGGCAGGTGTTGCATTAACAGTAACGGTCGTGTTTACGGAAGCGGTACAGTTTGCAGCATTATTTACAGTATAAGTAATGGTAGCCGTTCCAGCACTCGAGCCGCTGACTACCCCGCTGCTGTTAACGGTTGCCACCGAAGTATTACTGCTGGTCCAGCTGCCCCCCGAGGTGCTGCTGCTCAATGTGGTTGTGGCACCGGTGCATAAATTAGTGGTACCAGTAATGGCTGCCGGTGTGGCCGGTAAGCCATTAACCGTCATCGTTAAAGTCGCAGTGTTGCTTCCGCTGGTATAGGTGATTACCGAGGTGCCTGCTGCTACGGCGGTTACCAGTCCTGTCGTTGGGTTAACTGTAGCCACTGCGGTATTGGCACTGCTATAAGTGCCGCCCGAGGGTGTTCCTGTTAAGGTGGTCGTGGCGCCGGTACAGAGAGAAGATGTGCCCGTTAAAGTAACCGCAGGGGTGGTACCCGTTGTGTAGTCAAAACGAATATTAGGTCTGACTTTATAGTTAGTCACTGTCCCGCTTAGTGTACCTATGGAGGATAAGGACGTGCCTACTGTACCGATCACATAATCCTGGAAGCCATTGGTATACTGCCAGTCAAATCCGCCGGTCGAAGGGCTACCGGAAATGCCGGTCATATCGTGGCTCATGGCGATCTCCAGGCTTTGCCCGGTATAAGTAAAAGGCGTATTGAGCGTGAACTCTACCCAACCCGCTGTAGCCGGTACGGTCTGGGCGGTAGTCGCATATACCTGTGTATGGGTACTGGTGATACTGGTCCAGGTAGTGGTATTGCTCAACGGCGCAACCGTGGTACTGTTGCGCATACGGATCTCGAAGGTGAAGCCACCGGTGCTTGCACCCGTACCAATTTTGTAAAAGGCTATCTTGTTGATCGTCGCCCCCGTAGTAATGCCGGCATTGGTTAGCTCTGTGGCCGTATACAACAAATTACTCCTGGAGCAATCATTGGTGCTGGTAGCATTAAATCGGCATATTGGACTATAAATGCTGTTATTCGTCAGCGGGGCCTGGGTACCGGTACCGATTTGCGCGGTTAGCTGTGCATGGGCCGTCTGGCAGAACGAGGATAAACCCATAATTGCTGCAACGGCATAATTAAGAATAGATTTTCTCATAAATAAACAATAAATAGTGCTTACTCTGTATGGGTTTTCAGCGATCCCCCTGTCTTGGTATGAATTAATAATCATATAGACAGGCTTTAAATAAAAAACGATGGAAAAAATAAAATAAAAAGATAATTTATCTTATAAAATAAAATTCCCGCCACATACTGCAGCGGGAATTAGGGTTCTTTTTTTAAATCAGCAAGTCTCTGTTTATGTAAGTTTCTGTGGTGGCTCCATCACAGTACCACATTGCTCACAAGTACGTTTGGCTTCATCTGCATAAAAAGCATTCATCACCGGGGGTAACTGGGAAACAATATCCGCAACGGGTAAAAATTCTTCATATAACTTATGTGAGCAGTTCTCGCAATACCAGGCAAAAGAATCCATCATCGTGCTCGGGCGCACGCGTTCGATCACCAGACCAACGGTATTTGGTCCGCGTTGCGGAGAGTGCGGCACTCTTGCGGGCAATAAAAACATATCTCCGGCCTTGATCTCTATCGGCACGATTTTACCGTCTTCAATAATGCGCACGACTACATCTCCCTCCAACTGGTAAAACAATTCCTCGGTCTCATTGTAATGGAAATCTTTACGGCTGTTAGGTCCGCCGACTACCATCACTATGAAATCATCTACTTCCTGGTAGACCTGCTGATTACCTACCGGCGGCTTTAATAAATGCCGGTTATCATCGATCCATTTGTTTAAATTAAAGGGCCTGCGAATGCTCATATCTTAAAAATTATTTTTGTATGCAAAATAAGCCTTAAAGGTAAGTGTTTATTTGCTAAAATATTCATTTGTAATATCGCCTCGCTCTAAGTAAAGCTATATCAATTCATGGTTTTTAAACGTTTATTATTGTAATTTTAAATAGCTTTGCCCCTTGATCACAAAGCTTTGCATAGCCCTATTTTGATGCCCAGAAGATTTTTTATACCTATATTATTTTGCTTAATTGCTTTCTGCTTCCTGGCCCTCAACGCAGAGGCGCAATTGGGTAACCGCCCCAACACGCAGGGCAATTCCAACCTGGACCAGCGTGACCCCTTTGCCGATAAAGATCCCAGCGATACCACGAAAAAGAAAAATGAAAGCGATTGGGATGAGGAGCCGGCGATTATTTCTTACAAATACCTGAACTCTGAGGTTACTCACTATTACGATAGCAGCCTGTTGTTCTTTCACCGCAATGAATACCGCCAACCTGCCTGGTACACGACCCTGGGCAATTGGGGTTCCCCGGCCAGAACAACTATTTTTACCCTGAACAATACACCGGGTTTACGCCTGGGCTACGATAACTGGGATGTCTACAAATATACCATCGATAGCGTCCACTTCATTAATACAACCAGACCTTATACTTCCTTTTCCTTTATGCTCGGGCCCAAGCAGCTTCAGTGGGTTGACCTGATGCATACCCAAAACATAACGCCTAAGTGGAATTTTGCCTTTCGCGTAGCGAACAATACTTCAGAAGGTTATTATAAAATGCAAAAGGCCAATGGACTGAATGCCTACTTAAGTTCTAATTATAAAAGTGAAGATGACCGACTGGAAACTAAATTTGCTTTTATCTATAATAATTTCAAAAATGATGAGAACGGTGGTATTCTTTCTGATAGCCTGCTGAGTAACCCTAACTATACCAACCGCGCCTCGATTCCTGTATTCGTTGAGTCTGGCTTTAATGCTGCCAATTCCCCTATTCACAATCGTCAAGGTGAGCTCCGGTTTTTCCTGCAAAATAATTATGCCTGGGGCCGAAAAGATTCGCTTTACAACGAAGACTCAACAAATGTGCAGTATCGGTTTACCCCGCGTTTTTCTATAAAGCACGTTTTAGAGATACAGACTACCAGGCACAAATACCAGGATGCCCTTCCCGATAGTGCTTATTACGCTTTCTATGGCAGCTTTAACTTTGTCGGTAATGATACCGTGCGCTCCTTCCAGACCCACACGAGCATTGATAACAAATTTTCCCTGAATACCTTTTTAGGGAAAGACAGCCAGCTGGTGCATCTGGAAGCTGGTATAGGTTTACGCAACGACTGGTTCAACACCAATTATTTTGATCCCGGAGGCGACCGCATAAAAAATAAACCTTTCAGTCCTTATTTATTCGGCCAGTTGAGAAAAGACGCATTGAAGGATAATCAATGGTCTTACCTTGCCGACCTGCAGTTCTTTTTTGCCGGACAGGCGATTGGCAATATGAAACTTGAGGGCCAATTGTCTAAAAGCTTCCTAAGGCTCGGGCAATTTACCCTTGGCGCCACGCAAACAATCGTAAGTCCTACTTACCAGCAGGATATTTTTAAAAGCAACCTATTTGAGATCAACAATGATTTTGGCAACACGACGAATACGCAACTGTATGCCAACCTGTGGATCAAGGCCTTGAAAATGAACCTTGGCCTGCGTAACCAACTTATCGGTAATTACATTTACCTGGATGAATCTTTAAAATTTGAGCAGTACAGTACGGCGTTTTCCATACTTCAATTCACCGGTAGAAAATTATTCAGCTTTGGGGCTTTCTCCCTGGATAATGAAGTGGTATGGCAACAAAAAGCCGGCAATGCCCCGGTGAACCTGCCGGCCTTCCTATTGCGCCATCAGCTGGCTTACAAAGCGCCTATGTTTAAAGACCGGCTGGATGCTTACCTGGGCATAGAGGTGCGTTACCATACTCCTTATAAAGCAGACGGGTACAGCTTTGTCTATAATCAATACTATTACCAGGATAAGGTTACACTGGATAATGTACCGGCTTTATCGGCCTTCTTTAACTTTAAAGTAAAAAGGTTAAGGGCCTTCCTGATGGGCGATCAGTTACAACAAATGTTGTTTCCTAAAAATATTATTAACACACCGGGCTACCCTACTGCAAACGCGCACATCAGGTTTGGTTTTAACTGGATCATGATGAACTAAGAAGCATAAAACTCTTGCTCGTAGCCTATGTCGGTGACCAGGTTGCCGCCATCTGCTGCTGCTGTGGCCAGTTGGTCACAGCGATTGTTAAAAGGATTGTTGGCATGGCCTTTCACCCAGTGAAACTTAACCTTGTGCTTGCGATAAACTTTAAGGAAGCGCATCCACAGATCGGGGTTTTTCTTACCGGTGAAGCCTTTCTTTTCCCAGCCGAATACCCAGCCTTTTTCTACAGAGTCGATGACATATTTTGAATCGGAGTAGACCATAATCTCCAGGCCCTCACGGGTAAGTGATTCTAAAGCTACAATCACGGCCAGCAGTTCCATGCGATTATTGGTGGTCAGTTTAAATCCCTGTGCTATTTCTTTTCTTACAGAACCCCATTGCAGGATAATGCCGTAGCCACCCCGCCCCGGGTTTCCTCTGGAGGCGCCGTCTGTGTAAATGATTAAGGACAATTTGTATTTTCTTTTGAAGATTTATACGGTACTTTTGCGGACAAATTTACAATTACATTTTGAATCATAAGGTAAAAGTTAGCGCGGTAAGTTATTTAAATACTAAACCCTTACTGTATGGCATAGAACGCCACCCGGTAAGGCAACAAATGGAACTGGATCTAGAATATCCTGCCCTGATCGCGAAGCACCTGGCAACGGGCAGTACTGATCTGGGGCTTGTTTCCACAGCGGCTTTGCTCAGTATTCCCAACCCGCAGATCATCTCTGATTTTGGTATTGCCGCATCCGGCAAGGTAGCTTCGGTATGCATTTTCAGCCAGGTGCCTTTAGACCGGGTTGAGAAAATATACCTGGATTACCAATCCCGTACCTCGGTAAGATTAGCAGAAATATTACTAAAAAAGCACTGGAACCTGGACATATCACTTGAAGATGCTCCGGAGCGATATATAGACCTGATTGAAGGAGCTACCGCCGGTGTGATCATCGGCGACCGCGCACTGCAGTCTTTAGATAAGTTTGAATATGTATATGACCTGGCCGAGCATTGG